>CANKWG010000116.1 GCA_947487325.1 Oxalobacteraceae bacterium
AGGCGGTGCTGTGCAGCATCTGCGGGAAGGAGCAACCATCGACTCTGAGGGTAAAAATACGGGTAAAAACTTTAAATCGAATCGAAAAATGGCTTAAATACTTGATTATCAGTCATGATATGAATCCCTCGGTCCCGCCAGTAATACTAAAAACTCCCACTGAATTCAGTGGGCGTTTTTCTTTTAGGAGGAGACAGCGATGTCCCTGCGGACATCGCGTTAGGGATCTCACCCCTTTAGTGGTAAGCGATGATTACTACATCGTCAGGCTTGGGTCCGCTTAATCCAGCAGACGATTAAGCGCTATTCGGCTCGTGTGCATGCGCTTCGCTAATTCAGTTTTGGTGATTTGCTGCACCTTCATTTCCTCGGCAATTTGCCAAGCAATAACGCGTTTCAAAGCAACGGTCGTTGCATCCTCGAGCAAGGCTTCTTCCTTAAGAAATGCATCAAAGCTACTGCCACTATGTTTTTTGCCCATGTGTCTTTTGCTCAGAGTACTGCCTCCAAGCCTTTCCTGTCGATGAGATTCAAAAGTTTCAATGAAGGACCACTCGGTTGCTTCTCGCCTATTTCCCATTTTCGAACTGTTGAGAGGCTAGTGTTCAGTACAGCTGCAAGCACGGCCTGGCTAAGCTGCAAGTCTGCACGCAAAGCACGAATTTTCTGGCTGTCATAGGCGGGTATAGGTTCAAGGCACAAAAGCTCGTACTTTTGCATTTTTCGTTTATCAATGAATCCCAGTCGATGTAGGTCAGCAGCGGTATCATGCACTGCTTCAAGAATTTGGCTCTTAGCCTTAGTTTTTATGGTCATGACAATTTATTCCTACCTTGGGTGGAGCGATCGATCTCTCTGTGCAGATCGCATCACTGGTTAGTGTGCAGTCGCTTCGGCCAGCAATGGACAGCGCTGAATCGCCTCGAGTCGCTTGCCTAGTACTGGGCGAGCCACGTGCGTGTCGTGATCCGACTGTGCTGCCAGCCATCAACCGTCACTCAACCCAAAATATCTACAAAGCAGCAGGGCAGTTTCAGCTGTCACGGCTCGTTTCCCAGAGACGATGTCGTACACCCGAGTATCGGGGACATCAATTTCTTTCGCCAGTCAATAAGAGGTAAGCCCTAAAGGTTGGAGGAATTCTTCCCGCAACATTTCGCCGGGAGAAACCGGTGCAATTTTCTTCATGATCTCACCCCTTCAACGAGAATCGATGATTTGCACATCGTAGGCGCGATCACTCGACGTCCCTGCGGACATCGCGTCAGGGTTCTCACCCCCGCAACGATAATCGACGATTTGCACATCGTAGGAGCCATCGTCAGCCCACGCGAAACAGACTCTGGAATCGGTTTATTATTTAGCCTGAATCGGCGTCGATCCAGCCTTTTGTGGATAAATAATAAAATTGATAATAAATAATGACTAAAGCCCCTCGTATCAAATTCGTCATTTTCGCTAGTTTTGCGCTGTCCATCGGTTTCTGGATGGCAGGCTATCTGCTCGCGCCGGACCCCTCTGCGTTCGTTAGAAATACCAGCTGGCTCTATCAGGTAGTCTGGCTACCTGCTCATGTCTTGTGTGGTTATCTGGCACTGTGTATCTATCGCGAAGCGCTGTCGAGCTGCCACGCTGAGGCCGGCGACTTGCCGGTAGGTGTCATTCCCTACCTTAATTACCTCGTTAAAAAATTACTGATCGCCACGCTAGCCGTCATGCCTTTTCTGATTATGGACGGCGTTGAGGGCTACGAAATGGTACTGGAAGAATTTTCCAGCATGGGAAACTCTGGCTGGCTGTTGATGACAGTTTGGCTCATCGAGTGGGTAGCAACAGGCGTGTTGTGGGTACATGTGCTGCTGACCCTGAGGCTGACCTTTGAATTTTATAACGAGAGCTATGTTCGCGATAATCTCGAGTCGTTATTGATTGCCTCAAAAGATTCGCCATTGCTGCTTGCCGGGGTGGAGAATTCCCTGGTCATCTTGCTTTATGCGTTGGCAACTTTCGGCTATATCTGGTTCGTTGGTGGTGAATTGTCGGATTTCGTCGCGCTGGGCGTGTCGGCGGTGTTTGTTTTGGTGGCTTTCTTGGGCAGCATGATGCACTTGAAAATGAAAATCAACCGGGCACTGGATGATATCTATGAATCCCGCTTGCAGCATATGCTTAAGGTTGGTGCGAAGTCGTCAACGTCGACTGCTGAAGGAAATCACTCGCTGGAGGATCTGCGAGTAATCGACCAGTTGGTGTTCAGCCGTCCAACGGGTATTTCCTTACGAAGCTATGCGCGGTTGCGATCTATTAAAGCCAGTCTGCTGCTTGATCCCGAATCGGATTCCCAAAGTATTGCGCGCGATATGTTTCTGTATACCGAGTACGAGCTGCGGTTGGCAACCGTGGGCGCAGCTGAACTGCGCGCCGTGATGATCCGCTTGTCCGCGCCAATTGCCGGATTGATGGCGAAATCAGGGCTGGTCGGTGGCTCATGACACGACCATGCCTCGGATGATTTCATCAGGCGGTCACCGCACAAAACCCTAACAGTTAATCGAAACCGACCCGGTGGTAGTGCCAAAAAAATACAATCATTAAAGATAAAAAATCACACTCGTATATTAATGTGGCTAACCTTCCATCATGTGATCGCTTTGTTTTACGCGGGTGCGGGTTTCAGATAACGTGCGGCGCCCATCGTTGGTAGTTTCCCGTAAGGCACTGAGTTATCATTGCGCCAAACCATGTGCTTCGATTAAAACCTCCCCGGCAGGCATTGCCGTCCTACTGTCAGTATCACAGTCATGAAACCATCTTCCCGTCATAAAAAAATTATCGCTTCGATCGTCGCGGCTTGTGCACTCCTGTGGTTCGGCATCAACGTCTACGCAGGCAAACGTGCCGAGTCCCGATTGCATGAATTAATCGCGGCATCCGAAAAATCACCTAGCTACCGTCTGAGTAATCTGAATCATCAGCGCGGACTACTCGCATCTCACGGCTATGCGGATTTGGTGCTGATTGATGAATGCGGCACCATGTCGAGTCCGGAATGGATGTCAGCTCGGGTGACTTATCAGCTCAAGCACTCTGTTTTTCCATTGGCCTTGATGAACATTGAGTGGTCGATCGAGCCCTTGGGAAAAGAGCGTGAGACATTCGAGAAATTATTTGCCGGGCAGGCCAGGCTTGAGGGTAGGGGTAAAGTCGGATTGACCGGGGACGTGCAGTCGGACATGAATCTGCCGGAGATTCATTGGGCCAATAGCGGTACCCGTTTTACAGTGTCGCCGTCAACTGGATCGGTCACCGTCGGAAAAAATACCTTGAAGCTGGATTGGCATACCGGGAAAATCGGTATACGCGGTAACGGATCAGCTTTGGCGGTGGATGGTCTGGGTATGCAGATCGACCTAACGAGTACTGCTCGGGGGCTGGGCAAGGTAGCATTCACAGTCGATAAAATCGGCACCTCTGATTTCACTGCGGCTGGCTTGAGCGTGGTGACGCTGATGCAGGAAAATGCTGACCGTCTCAATATCGACGTCACACCTAGCATGACATTGCTTGAAGCCAGTGGTAAGCAATTCAAGAATCTAGTGCTAGATTTTGGTATCCATGGTCTGCATGGTGCAAGCACTGAATACTTACTCAATCTCGCTCAGACGAGCTGCAATTTTCAGAATCTCACCCAGCAAGAAAATGACAAACTCCACGCCAATCTACGTAAGTTATTGTTCGAAGGGTTTTCGGTCGGTATCAGTCGCGTGGCGGGTACCGTTGATGGTGCTGATCTTGATGGTAAGTGGTTGGTGACACTGGCAAAGACGCAGGGTGAGGAATTCTCTCTGATGCCGGTACTGAGTTCTCAGGGTGCTCTCACGCTGACGGGTAAGAATATCAAGCAGCAGCAAAAAAATACGCTGATATCGCTCGGGTTTGCAAAAGAGGTGCCAAATGGCGTTCAAGCTTCCTATGACTATGCCAATGGTGTTCTCAAGCTTAATGGCAAAGTCAGTAATGCTGCTTTGCTCGACACCATGCTGCAAAATATGGATCAGCAAATTCGAGGTTTCCTGACAGGGCAGCAGATACGCGCTAATGGCGGCGGGCCCGAGCAGCAAGAACTCGAAGAACCTTCAGCGCAAGACCTTGAAACCTGACGTGACCTTGGTTATCTATGATGGCGCTTGTCCGTTTTGTCGTGCCTTTGTTCGGCTGCATCGGTTTCGCGAGGATATCGGCCCGGTCGAATTACTGAGCGCTCGCGCTACTGATGATCGCATTGCGCATTACCAGCAACAGGGATTCGATCTAGACCAGAGCATGTTATTGGTGATGGGAGGCGTGGTCCATGCCGGTGCCGACGCCATGCACGTCATGGCAGCCTGCAGTACATCGTCAGGTTGGTTCAATCGCTGTAATCGATGGATTTTTTCTTCTCGCCGCCTGTCGCGACTGATGTATCCCATTCTCAGAGCGGGTCGTCGGCTCGCTTTGTTGCTGCTGGGTGTACCTCTGATTCGTAAAAATCACCACTGAGCCGAGCAGTACACAATCGCTGGAAAATTGACAATCCACGCCCAGAAAAAGCGGTTCAGTCCGAAAAATCGGAATACCAGAAAATGAAATACCGCAGCGATCCCGCAGCCAACCACTGCCCACGCGGGTCCGGCGATGGTGAGCGGAAAGCAGCATTCCCAGAGAATGAACGCCCATGAGCAAGTTATGGCGACGATGGGTTTTCGAAACACACTTTGCTTGTTCAGCGGACCGTATAAACCACCATCCAGAAAAAAGATCAGCGCACTGCCATCGCGCCATGCGGTTGAAAACAATTTAATCGCACCAGAAATGAAATAAGAGCTCATTGCATGAATCGTGATGTACCAGAGCCCTGCTTTCCAAGCGAGCACCGGTCCCACCCAGAGTGAGGCCACATTGGCTATCGCCAATCCCGTCAGCGCCACAATGGTCATGAAATCACTGCCGCCGTTGAAAGCGCCGCGCCAGCGTATCAGTATCAATATCGTGCTTGCGAAAAGTAGCAGGGCACTAAATGGGCTGCTGCCTGCAAATAGGCTGGCTGCGGCACCGGCACGCAGCAGCAAATGCAGATGATGTATGCGATCACGATAAAGCACATCGAATGCCTTGCGCAGCCAGTCCGGCGCATGCGCCACATCTGCTCGCTGCACTTGCCAAGACCAGACACCCTCAGAACTCGTCGCCGTACGCATCCGTAAAAATTCCAGTGTCTGTATCAGCAAGCTGATCGCGCACAGACATTCCAGCGCACGGACAGAAGCGTACAAACTGATTGGAGCGTTGATGCTCATGCGTTCTGTACCGGTGAAGTGACCACAGCCATGCTTTCGTCAGGTTCGCTGCGGGGCGGTACCAGCCGCAGTTGGAACTGATACTGGATCGCCTCAGCGCGCAACATGGAGCGTACCAGCCGCTCGACTAATTGGTAGGTCACCAGATCGCGCACATCGCCGTCATCGGGTAGGGACTGTACGTCGGCGCTGAGATGATCAACCAGGTTCTGGTTGGCCAGTGCCAAGTTGTTGCGGGGGTTATGAAAGAGATCACCGAGATGAAAGGGCGCCCGTGGCATGAACATTTCCCATGACTGCCACTGTCCTGTGCTGTCCAGAATGCGGACAAACAATCTGGGCTGGTGTCCAAGGCCATGATAGAAGCGCCAGTTAGGAAAAAAGCTGCGCAACAAAAATAGCCAGGGTCCTGAGATCACCTTCCCCCGACGCAGCAGACTGGCCAGCAGAAAAATGAAGTAAGCAGCAATCAGAAGAAGGCTGATGTCCGATGCGCTCGGTGTCATGTGGGTGGTTTGGTTAGTGTCGTCCCTGAAATTTTACGCCAAGGGCCCTCAAGGTCTGCTAATTGGGGGTGGTCCGGCGGCTCTCAGGGGTTGCGTTCGCCTAGATGAGGGGGCAGGCCAGTGTCTGAAGGGATTTCCCCGTGCGGGGGCCGCATTGTTTAAAATCACGCCTTGAATCTTTCAGAGGTTGCGGATGAATGCAGGAATGATAGAAACAAGGCACTGGATACTGGCGATATTCATTGTCTCAGCGCTGTACGTGCATTTCCGCGGGACAGTCCGTTTTGGATTGGTACGGGCGCTGACCGACTTTACCGTGCTGCTGGCACCGGTCAATGCGATCATGTACCTGTTCTCGCGTACGCGGCGCACCGCCTACATCGACCCGAATGAGTTTCCCGAACTGGCACCCCTGCAGGCCAACTGGCAAATCATTCGTGATGAAGCCATGGCATTGGCCGATGGTGGTCAGATACGCGCGGCCTCGGGTTACAACGATATTGGTTTCAATTCTTTTTTCCGCACGGGTTGGAAGCGTTTTTATCTGAGCTGGTACGGGCGTGATCTGCCCTCGGCCATGCAAAGCTGCCCCAAGACGCTGGCCCTGCTTAAGCAAATTCCCAGTGTCAAAGCGGCGATGTTTGCCTCGTTGCCCCCCGGCGCGACGCTGGTAAGGCACCGTGATCCCTATGCCGGCTCGCTGCGTTATCACCTTGGATTGGTCACGCCCAATGACCCCGGCTGCTACATTGAAGTCGATGGTCAGCCCTATCACTGGCGTGATGGCGAGGCAGTGATGTTTGACGAGACCTTCATTCATCATGCGGCCAACACCACGGAGCATCAGCGTGTCGTGCTGTTTTGCGATATCGAGCGTCCCCTTTGGACAGCGCCGGCGCGCTGGTTCAATCGGTTGTTTGCGAAATATGTGATGGCCACGGCATCCTCGCAGAACGTGGAAGGGGAATCGATAGGCTGGCTGAACCAGTTTTTTAGCATTGCCTACCATCTTCGCGTTCAGGGCAAAAAGCTTAAGGCCAGCTACCGCTCCCTGTATTACCTAGGCAAATGGGCCGCTATCGGCGGTGTGCTGTGGTTGATTTTTTGGTGATTGTGGCGACATCGCAGTGATTCGGGCCGCAATGCGAGCATGGCACTGATTTTGACCGCCTCGAAGTTTCTTATTTACAATTTTTCTGAAAATTGCTAGATTCCGGGGCATTCACACATCCAGACACGGACGTGTCCCCGATGAGTCTTCCGTTCCCCTACAAAGTGATGTCTGTTGCCCTGGCTGCCTGCCTTGGCGGCTGCGCGAGCCAGTCTGAGCTCACGGCTTTGCGCCTTGATCCCGGCAATCCCAAATATCGCAGTGAGGACTGCCAGCGCAGTATTGAAGGTGGCACCGTACATCGCGATATCAAAAGTGTGACCATG
>CANKWG010000117.1 GCA_947487325.1 Oxalobacteraceae bacterium
GCCCATTGCCGCCTTCACCATCGTGGATCGTCCGACACCATTACGGCCAAGCAGGCTCACGATTTCACCTTTTTCCACGTGCATATTCACGCCGTGTAAAACATGACTCTTGCCGTAAAAGGCATGCAAGTCGCGAATTGCCAATAAAGCGCTCATGCCTGCACCTCATCGGGTGCATGACTGCCGAGATAGGCTTCCTTCACCTGAGCATTTTCACGGATCGCCATCGGCGTATCACAAGCCAGCACTTCGCCGTAGACGACGACTGCGATACGGTCAGCCAAGCCAAACACCACGCTCATATCATGTTCGACCATGAGCAGAGTTTTTCCTTCAGTTACACGAGAGATCAGGTCAACTGCAACATCAGACTCTGACCGACTCATGCCTGCTGTCGGTTCATCAAGCAGAATGACGTCGGCACCACCAGCGATCGTGATGCCAATTTCAAGCGCACGCTGCTCGGCATAGGTCAGCAAGCCCGCCTCTGTATTGCGTCGCCAGCCGAGTCCAATCGACTCCATGACCTGCTCTGCTGCTTCACGCGCATCTTTCAGCGCATTCAGCTTATGCCAGAAAGAGTAACGGTAGCCCAGCGACCACAAAACGGCGCAGCGCAGATTTTCAAAGACGGACAAACGATGAAAAATATTCGTTATCTGAAAGCTGCGCGACAGGCCAAGGCGATTAATTCGGTAGGGTGGCAAACCGGCGATGGATTGACCATTCAATAAAATTTCACCGCTGGTAGGCGCAAAGCGGCCAGAAATCAGGTTGAACAATGTCGACTTACCTGCGCCATTAGGGCCGATGATCGCGAGCCGTTCCCCTTTTTCAATTTGAAGATTGACGCCCCGAATGATTTCGGTGTTTCCAAAGCGCTTACGCACCTGGTTGAGTTCTAGCGCATAAGGACTCACCGGCCACCTCGTACGGCTGATTTTTCAATCTCGGCGTTGACATCACCCCATAGGGCCATGAATCGCGACCTGAATAACAGAAATCCGGCGAGGCCCACCAGTAAGAGTGCCAGTCCCACGAGCCAACCCGATATAGCAGCAGTGTCGACGACTTGCCCAAACAAGCGCATTTCCGTACCCGACGCCGACTCCAGAGTGAGGTGATACAGCAATTCGATCAGGATAATCAAACCCAATAAAACGATGGCACAGGCAACCAACAGGCTGAGACCCAGCGGAAGAATGCGCCGAAGATAGCCGTAAGCAGCCACTCGAACGTTCATCATGATGAGACTGGCCAGACCACCCGGCGCGTACATAACAATCAAAATAAAAAATAATCCCAGATACAACTGCCACGCTTTGGTGAACTCAGACAGCATGACAGTCAAGAACACGCCAACAATAGCGCCTAGCATCGGTCCAAAGAAAAATCCGATGCCACCAATGAAGGTAAACAAAAGAACAGCACCCGAGCGAACTGCACTGACATTTTCTGCACTGACGATTTCAAAATTAATGGCCGTAAGTGCACCGGAAATGCCAGCAAAGAATCCGGACAAAATCAGCATGAGGTAGCGCACGCGTTGGGTGTCATAGCCAATAAACTCGGCACGCTCAGGGTTATCACGCACGGCATTAGCGATGCGACCGAGAGGTGTTTGTGAAATAGCGAACATCGCCGCTGTACAAATGAATAACCAGAAAGCGATCAGGTAATACACCTGTATCTGGGGTCCATAACTGATGCCGAATAGCGGTTTGCCAAACACACGATCACCCGCAATACCACCTTCGCCACCAAAAAATCCGGGAAACATCAGCGAACAGGCAAACACCAACTCGACTATACCCAAGGAAATCATTGAAAAAGTCGTGCCAGAACGTTTGGTCGTCACATAGCCAAAAAGTATTCCAAACAACAAACCTGCCAATCCCCCAATAATAGGTAACAGGGTCAGTGGCACGGGCAGCGCGCCGCTACCAGCAAGATTAATCGCATGAATCGCAAAAAATGCACCCATCCCGGAATAGACTGCATGACCAAACGACAGCATGCCGCTCTGACCCAACAACATGTTGTAGGACAAGGCGAAAATCATGGTCGTACCCATTAGCGAGAGCAAGGATATGACCGAGCCAGAGCTCATCAGGCGCGGCGCAATGACGAGCAATAGCGCAAAGCCACCCCAAACGAGCCAGCGCCCTGGATTCCAGGGTGTGTAACGAAAAGGACGAGCATTCATACTCATGTTTCCCTCGTACCGAGGAGGCCTTTGGGCCGGAAAATCAAGACCAGCACCAGCAGCAAGTAAGGCAAAATCGGCGCGATCTCCGCCAAGGTCAGGGAAAGAAATCGGTAAGCAGGTGCATCCGGCGCAATCTGAAATCCTGCGAGTGCAAGAGGTCCGAGCAATGACCAGTCCAGGGCAACAGCAAAGGTCTGAATCATGCCGATCAAGATCGAGGCCAACAGAGCGCCGGCGAGTGAGCCCATACCACCAACCACAACCACGACAAAAATAATACTGCCCACCGTGGCCGCCATCGCAGGTTCAGTTACAAACGCGTTGCCACCAATGACACCGGCCAGCGCAGCGAGTGCACATCCGCCACCAAACACCAACATGAAGACACGCGGCACATTGTGACCGAGCGCCTCGACCGCTTCCGGATGGGTCAGCGCCGCCTGAATGACGAGGCCAATGCGTGTGCGCTTGAGCAAAAGAAAAATCGCCACCAACATCAACAGCGCGACCAGCATCATAAAGCCTCGATACATCGGGAATGCCGTACGGTACAAAACAAAGAGCGGGCCATCGAGCTCTACGGGAATACGATACGGCACCGCAGCCCTGCCCCAGATCAGTTGAACCAGTTCGACGATCACATACGACAGGCCGAAAGTGAAGAGCAACTCGGATACATGCCCGTACTTATGCACGGTGCGCAATCCATAGCGCTCAACACCAGCACCCAAAAATCCGACAGCCAAAGGCGCAATAAAGAGCGCGGGCCAGAAGCCCAGCGTCTGGCTGATAGCGTAACCAAAATACGCTCCGATCATGTAAAAACTCGCATGAGCAAAATTAAGCACGCCCATCATGCTGAAGATCAGCGTGAGTCCGGACGAGAGCATGAATAGCAGAAGGCCATAGCTCAGTCCGTTCAACAATGAAATCAGCGCGAATTCCAAGCTCGAGGCTCCTTCAAATAGTTAACAGCGTATACGCATCCGTTGCCAGCCAAATCAGGCGGTTGGCAATTTATGATCCCGATAAGTCTCTCGTATCTTGTTCTTCAAGATCTTGCCTGTCGCTCCCAGTGGCAGCGCATCCGTGAACACAACATCGTCGGGCGTCCACCATTTGGCAATTTTTCCTTCATAGAACTTCAGCAACTCATCTTTGGTGACTTCCATGTTGGGTTTTTTAACGACGACTAGCAAGGGACGCTCATCCCATTTCGGGTGGTAGACACCGATACACGCGGCCTGCAGCACCGCAGGGTGAGCCACAGCGATGTTTTCGAGATCAATACTGCCGATCCATTCTCCGCCTGACTTGATCACGTCTTTGCTTCTGTCAGTGATCTGCATATAGCCGTCTTCATCAATCACCGCCACATCACCCGTCGGGAACCAGCCGTCTTGCAAAACATCGCCACCCTCTTGCTTGAAATAGCCCTCGATAATCCAAGGCCCTTTGACCAGCAGGTTGCCGTAAGTCTTGCCATCCCAGGGCAGTTCCACCCCTGCGTCGTCAACGATTTTCATGTCCACACCATAAATCGCACGACCCTGCTTTTCGAGTACGGACTGCTTTGCTTCTTCCGACAATGCCTCGTGTTTGCTCAGCAGTGTGCAGCAGGTACCGAGCGGTGACATTTCTGTCATCCCCCAGGCATGAACAACCTCAACGCCATACTCGTTACGGAAGGTTTTCATCATCGCAGGCGGACAGGCCGAGCCGCCAATCACCGTCCGCTTGAAGGTAGAGAATTTCAGATTATTTTGGGCGACATAAGTCAACAGCCCCAGCCACACAGTAGGCACACCGGCGGAGAAAGTAACTTTTTCCTGCTCAAATAATTCGTAAATAGATTTGCCGTCCAATGCAGCGCCAGGCAGAACCAATTTCGCGCCGGTCAACATCACCGAATACGGCAGACCCCAAGCGTTCACATGGAACATGGGCACCACCGGCAGGACCACATCGCGTGCAGACACGTTCAATGCATCAGGCAGGGCTGACGCAAAGGAGTGCAATATCGTCGAACGATGCGAGTACAGCGCACCTTTGGGATTGCCTGTCGTACCCGAGGTATAGCAAAGACTCGATGCCGAGTTTTCGTCAAACACAGGCCATTCGTAGTGGTCGGAATTTGAAGCTATCAAATCCTCGTAACACAAAAGATTGGCGATCTTGGTATCGGTCGGCATGCGATCGCGATCGCACATCATCACGTAGCCCTTGATTGTCCTCACCAATGGGGCGATGGCTTCAATTACAGGCAAAAAATTCATGTCGAAGAAAAGATACTGATCTTCAGCATGGTCAGCGATGTAGGCGATTTGCTCCGGATGCAGGCGCGGGTTAATAGTGTGAAGTACGGCGCCAGATCCCGATACAGCATAGTAGGTCTCGATATGGCGATACCCATTCCACGCAAGCGTCGCTACCCGATCACCTATTTTTACCCCAAGTTTTTCCAGCGCATTCGCCAGCTGCTTGGCCCGGCGATGGCAGTCGCTGTAAGTGTAGCGATGGATATCGCCTTCGACTCTGCGCGAGACGATTTCTGTAGCGCTGTAGTAACGATCAGCATGCTGAATCAGACTGGAGATGAGCAAAGGTTGGCTCATCATTCGGCCCATCAATGGGCTCTGGGGGTACTGCGCCATGTTGTCTCCGATGGTATTTTTTTGTGATGCCGCTTTTTTGCCTTGCGATTGTAGCTGAATTACCTTTCCGCTAACAGCATACGATGCTGCGCCGCACCAATCGTGGGCGCTCTGCAACTAATGATCAGCAACTGGTGTAAATCGTGTTTTTAGGGCTGCTCATAAGGCGACGAACCATAGGCTCAAAAAACGAAAGGGGCAAAGTGTCATATTCCGGATCAAAGGCAGGTGCGTCATATTTTTCACAAAACTCCAAGGTACGTTCATACACAGGCTGGCCTTGAAAACGGTCGCGCAGGTTGCGATCCATACCGAGATGATGGAAAAAATAATAGGCCTGAAACAAGCCGTGCTTTTCCACCATTTCCAGATTTTCCGCAGACACAAATGGTTTCAGTATTGCCGCAGCGATATCAGGATGGTTAAAGCTACCCAGCGTGTCGCCAATGTCGTGCAGCAGCGCACAGACAACATATTCCTCATCCTTGCCATCCCGATGGGCGCGGGTTGCTGTTTGCAGACTGTGCGTCAGTCGATCCACGGAAAACCCGCCGAAGTCACCGTGCAAGAGCTTGAGGTGATTGAGTACACGGTCTGCCAGTTGCGATGAATATGTACGAAAATCCTCTAAGATCACTTTCCAGTCTTCTTCCGTACTATCGCGCATATCGGTAAAGCTGCTTTGTGCCAGCATCATTGACTCCCTGTCAGTTCAGTTTTTGTAGTCCGGATCGGATCGATCAAGTTTGCGCAGCAACGCCGGCCATGCCAGCAATCCGCCCTGTGATTTCGTCACTGCACGTGCCTGCTCCATCGCATTCTCAATGATGCGCGGATCAATCGGCCTGAGTGCCACGCCGCCCGACATGGCTCGCACCTGTATGGCGCAAGCTGTCTCAAATACGTACATGTTCAAGAACGCATCCGCAATCGTCTTGCCCACCGTGAGCAGGCCATGATTGCGCAGCATCAGATAAGTTTTATCGCCAAAGTCAGCCACTAGGCGAGGTCTCTCCTCATCGCTGAGTGCAAGACCTTCATAGTCGTGATAGGCAAGACTGTTCAAAACAAATATCGACTGCTGAGATATCGGCAGCACACCGGCCTCTTGTGCCGCAACTGCCACGCCATTGACGGTATGTAAATGCAGTACGCACTGCGCATCATCGCGTGCTGCATGAATCGCCGAGTGGATGGTGAAGCCTGCCGGGTTTACCGGGAATGGTGAGTCCTCGAGCTTATTACCCTCAAGGTCAATTTTTACCAGCGAAGACGCGGTGATCTCATCAAACATCATCCCGTAGGGATTAATAAGAAACGCGTGCTCATCACCTGGCAGGCGCGCCGTGATGTGGGTAAAAATCAGATCTCCCCAACCAAATTGTGCAGCAAGACGATAACAAGCTGCCAGATCAAGCCGCATCTGCCACTCCTCAGGGCTGACACGGTGCTGCAATGATGGGATTTCAAGTCGCTCCGGGGCGTTCATATGCGCTCACCTCTTCTCTGTCAAAATACACGCCTTTCTTGCTTGCCGAACAATCGTAACAGAAGCCCGGATGAACTCTCCTGAAACCCTGCCGACACAGCGGCTGCGACTTGCTGACCTGCGCATAACCAATCGTTTTGCGACGCTGCCGGGGGATTTTTATACCTCGCTCGCCTCAACACCTTTGCCATCGCCCTATCTAGTTTGTGCCAGTGAGCGCGCGGCCGGGTTGATCGGACTGGATTCGGAAGAATTTGCGGATCCGGAATTCATCGCGGCGTTCAGTGGCAATTTGACATTACCGGGTTCTTGCCCGCTTGCCGCCGTCTACTCGGGTCATCAGTTCGGCGTCTGGGCCGGACAACTTGGAGACGGCCGAGCCATCCTGCTAGGCGAGACCGTAGCCCCCGCCGACCCCACGGGCACGCTGGAGCTGCAGCTCAAAGGCTCGGGCAAAACACCTTACTCGCGCATGGGTGACGGCCGCGCGGTTCTTCGATCATCTATCCGCGAATTCCTGTGCTCCGAAGCGATGGCAGCGCTTGGCATACCGACCTCGCGCGCTTTGTGCGTAATCGGTTCCGACATGCGAGTCCTGCGCGAGATGCCTGAAACTGCGGCCGTCGTGACGCGCATGGCCCAGAGTTTCGTGCGCTTCGGATCCTTTGAACACTGGTTCTACAAGGACCGCAAGACCGAGCTGCAGGTATTGGCCGATTACGTCATCGCCAACAGTTTTCCCGAGTTGCAAGGCGAGGCACGGCCTTATCATGCGCTCTTGGCCGAAGTCAGCCGTCGTACGGCCAACCTGGTCGCGCAGTGGCAGGCTGCCGGATTCATGCATGGCGTTCTGAACACAGACAATATGTCGATCCTCGGCCTCACGCTGGACTACGGCCCCTACGGGGTCATGGAAG
>CANKWG010000118.1 GCA_947487325.1 Oxalobacteraceae bacterium
GGCTCTGGCTTCGGAGGTTCTGGTTTTGGAGGCTCTGGCTTTGGCGGCGGCGGCTTGGGCGGTTCTGGCTTCGGCGGCTCGGGCTTAGGTGGCGGCTCGATCGGTTTGGGTGGTGATATGAGCTCCACGACGACGGGTGGCTCCTCAGGATCCTTGTGCTGAATCTGAACGATGCCGAACACCAGGAGCAACAGCATCAGGCCATGCAGCGCGACTGCGACGGCAGCAGCGATACCTGAGGTTTTGGTCATCATGGGCGACTACAGCACCGGCGGCTGCGCTGTCAGCGCAGACCGAGTACGTCATGCATGTCGTACAGGCCCGTGGTTTTACTCTGCAGGAAATGCGCGGCGCGCAGGCTGCCGTGGGCGTAGGTCACGCGACTGGAGGACTTATGGGTGATTTCGATGCGCTCACCAATGCCGGCAAACAGTACCGTGTGGTCGCCCACGATGTCGCCACCGCGAATGGTGGCAAAACCGATCGATGAGGGATCGCGTTCACCGGTGACACCTTCGCGTGCAAACACACCGACCTTGTTTAGATCACGGCCGAGTGCGTCAGCGATGACTTCGCCCATTTTCAGTGCGGTGCCTGACGGCGCATCGACTTTGTGGCGGTGATGGGCTTCGATGATTTCGATGTCGTAGCCGTGAGAAAAACTTTTTGCTGCTAACTCCAGCAATTTCATGGTGACATTCACGCCGACACTCATGTTGGGCGCGAAGACAATAGCTGTTTTCTTTGCGGCATCGGCAATGGCCGCCTTGCCCGCATCATCAAACCCTGTGGTGCCAATGATCATCTTGATGCCGTGCTCGGCGCAGTAAGCCAAGTGACGCAGCGTGCCTTCCGGACGGGTGAAGTCGATTAAGTAATCGGCGTCAGCCAGACCGCGCGCGAGGTCGGCTTCGATCAGGACACCCGAAGGCTGGCCGAGAAATGATGCTGCGTCGGTACCGATGCTGGGGGCGCCGGATACATCGAGCGCACCGGTAAGTTTTGCATCAGGATCAGCTGCGATGGCCTCGATCAGCATTCGGCCCATGCGGCCGGATGCGCCAGCCACGGCGATTTTCATAGCATTCATTAGACGGAGAGCTTGTTATTTGTTTTGTGGTGCTGCGATACGAAGCAGGTAGTCATTTTCTTCGGGCAGATCACCGCCTTCAAAATGAGAGACGCGGCCTTCTTTGAAAAATACGACGACCCGGCTGCTGGTAATTTCGCCATCACCTTTACGGATGCGGAAGAGATAATCCCAGCGGGTTTCATGGAATAGGTCGGTAAGCAGCGGGGTACCGAGCACGAAGCGTACTTGTTCGGGCGTCATGCCTACCTTCAGTTGTGCCACCATCTCCTTCGAGATGAAATTACCCTGCTGAATATCGGGGCGGTAGATCGGCACTACGCCAAACAGCTTTGATTTTTGGACCGTCTGTACGATGCCGTTGCTATCGACTTGGCCTTCGGTCGACGATGGCTTGCTGGAAAACAGTTTGCTCGCGGTTGAGCAGCCGTTCAGGCTCACGGCGACGAGCGCGATTAGCAGTACATTTTTCGTTGGACGCGCGAACGGGAGAATCATGGTGTTCAGTAGGTGAATTGAGCGCACTGGCCAAAACGCTATATGATAAAGCAGTTCCCGTTACCTTTAGTGAAATCATGCCGACTAACCCCGCCGACCTGAAGTCCAGTGGATTGAAGGCCACGCTGCCTCGACTGAAAATCCTTGAGATCTTCCAAGGCAGTGCGGTGCGACATCTGTCCGCCGAAGATGTCTATAAGCTCCTGCTGGCTGAAAATCTAGATGTCGGTCTGGCAACCGTTTACCGGGTGCTGACCCAATTTGAGCAGGCTGGACTGCTTAGTCGTAACCATTTCGAGTCCGGCAAGGCCGTCTTCGAGCTCAATGAGGGCTCGCATCATGACCACCTGGTTTGCCTTGATTGCGGGCTGGTGGAAGAGTTTTTTGATGACGAAATTGAAAAACGTCAGCATCGCATCGCCGAGGAGCGGGGCTTCAAGCTCACTGAGCACGCGCTCGCTTTGTACGGTAATTGTGTGAAGGACAATTGTCCGCACCGTACCTGACCCGGGGGGCGCCCTTGTTTAGGGATGCGACAAGGCGTTCGACAAAAGCCTTGCTGTGATGTCGACAATAGGAATCACACGTTCGTAGGCCATGCGGGTGGGGCCAATGACACCGAGCGTTCCGACGATCTTGCCGTTCGCTTCATAGGGCGCAGTCACCACACTCATGGATTCAAGTGGCATCAGTTGCGATTCGCCGCCGATGAAAATCTGCACGCCGGTAGCCTTGCTGGACATATCGAGCAAGGCAGTAAGCGTGGTTTTTTGCTCGAAGATGTCGAAGAGTTTGCGCAGCGAACTCATGTTCGATGACAAATCTTCAATCGACAGCAGATTCCGCTCCCCCGAGATGACGATATCTTCGCCACCACTGGTCATGGCATCGCTTCCCACTTCAACGGCTGCCTGCATCAGACGGGTCATGTCGGTTTGCAGCTGTTTCAGTTCTTCTTTCAATCGTATGCGCACATCATCAAAAGAGAGTCCCGCATAGTGCTGATTGATGTAATTGGCGGCCTGCACTAGCTGTGCGGGTGTGTAATCGATGTCGGTCAGCATCAAGCGGTTTTGCACATCGCCATCTGGCGCAACGATGACGAGCAAAATACGTTTTTCAGATAGCCTGAGGAATTCGATCTGCTGGAAATGCATTTCCCGTCGGGGGGTCAGCACCACGCCGGCAAATTGGGAGAGCGATGACAATACCTGTGCTGCACTCGCGATGATTTTTTGTGACGATGCGCCGGACTGAAACCGCGATTCCAACGAGCTTTCGTCAATACTTTGTACGGTGAGCAGACTGTCCACAAACAGTCGGTAGCCTCGCGGCGTGGGCACTCGACCTGCCGAGGTGTGGGGACTGGCTACCAGCCCCAGCTCTTCGAGGTCAGACATGATGTTGCGTATCGTCGCTGGCGAGAGGTCCAGGCCGGAAATTTTTGCTAGCGAGCGTGATCCAACAGGTTGACCATCAGCTATGTAGCGTTCAACCAGTGCTTTTAGCAGTGTTTGTGCGCGAATATCGAGTTGCATGTGATCTATTCTAGCCATAGTGAGCGTCGTTCGCTAGCAATCTTAACGATTAGTGCTGCGCAGATGCAGCCACTGTTCGAGTTCATGTAGCGATGTGAGCGTGGCATCGGGTTCGATGTGTGCCTGTTGCTCTGATTTGTCTGTCTCATGTCGATTCAACCAGATTCCTGTCAGTCCTGCCTTTTGCGCGCCTTCTACGTCGAGTCGCAAGTCATCGCCCACGTAAGCAACTTGCGAGGTTGGGAGTGCGAGTGCCTCGCAGGCTGCATGAAACACGGCAGGATCTGGCTTGGCGCGACCAATTTCATGTGCGGCGAGCGATACGCTGAAGTGGTGGTCCAGGCCAATCTGTCGCAAGTCAGCCGCACCATTGGTAAGTGAACCCAGCGTAATCCGCTCTGCCAAGCGGGGCAGGCAAACAAGTACGTCATCGAACAGCGTGACTTGATTGCGCGCCGTCGTGAATACGTCCATCGCCTCGTCGATACGCGTCGTATCTGCCCCGCAGGCCACAAAGGCTTCATGCAGCGCCGCATGACGCAGTGCCCAGAGATCGACCCGGAACCGGGGATTTGCAGCCATGAGTTCGCTGCGGCGTGCGCGCATGGCAGCGATTGTGTATTGCTCCGTGACCAGCGGAACTTGCTCGCTTAGCCAGTCGAACAGCAGCGTCTCGGCGCGCTCAATGACGGGGGTAATTGGCCACAATGTGTCATCGAGATCAAACAACAAAGCCCGTATGGGTTCGTGTGCGGGGACATTCATGGCGGTTTCCGGTGATTCATTCAGACCGCCAATTATGGTCTAATCCCGTGCATGTCGAATTCCAGCCCCAATTCAACCGGTCGTTTTCACACGATTGCGATCATCGGTAAACATGGCGAGTCCAGCGGCAAGGGCTCCGTGCTTGAGCTTGCCGGTTTCCTGGAAGATCGCGGACACCGCGTTATTTTTGAAGATGAAACCGCGCGCGACATCCAGCGTCCAGAGACTTTGTCTGTTACGCCAGAGCAGATTGGCAAACGCGCCGATCTAGCCATTGTGGTCGGCGGCGATGGCACGATGCTGGGTATTGCGCGCCAGCTGGCGCCTTATGGCGTGCCATTAATTGGCGTGAATCAGGGCCGTCTGGGTTTCATGACCGATATTGCATCGGAACACATGCTGTCGGTGCTGGGCGAAATTCTGGACGGCAAGCTCACCTCCGAGCGGCGTACGCTGCTCGAGGGTGTGGTGGTGCGCGATGGTCAGCAAATTTTTCATGGTCTGGCGTTCAATGACGTGGTCGTCTCGCGCGGCGCCGGTGCGGGCATGGTTGAGCTGCGTGTCGAAGTGGATGGCCATTTCATGTACAACCAGCGCTCCGATGGCCTGATTGTTTCAACACCGACGGGCTCAACTGCCTATGCGCTGGCAGCCGGCGGGCCGATATTGCAGCCCGAACTGGGCGGCGTGGTACTGGTGCCGATTGCGCCGCATGCGCTGTCAAACCGGCCGATTGTTCTTTCTGATAACCACGAAATCAGTATTGAACTTGGCAGTCCGGGTGAGAGCAGCGTTAATTTCGATATGCAATCACTGACCAGTCTTTCTCAGCATGATCGAGTACTGATCCGCCGATCGGCGCACACCGTGACCTTCTTGCACCCCGAAGGATGGAATTATTTCGATACGTTGCGCGAGAAACTGCACTGGAATGAATATCCTTCGGTGCTCGGTCAGCTAAAATGATGCGCCAGTGCAGCCGCCCCTAGTTGAGCGGCCCGCCTGATTCCCCTACCTTTCTGACGCAAATTCATTTTCAACATGCTGCGCACCCTGGCCATTCATGATTTCGTCATTGTCGATGCAATAGAAATCGATCTTTCGGCTGGCTTTTCCGTGTTTACCGGCGAAACGGGGGCAGGTAAATCCATTCTGATTGATGCGCTCACGCTGGCGCTTGGCGGTCGCGCGGATGCCAGCGTCGTGCGCGAAGGTGCGGCGCGCGCGGATATCACGGCTGAGTTTGCTGGTCCTTTTGACGCAGCACTGGGTGAATGGCTGGATCAGAACGCCCTGACCGGCGAGGAAGGCGTGCTTCTCATGCGGCGCGTTATTGATAATGGTGGTCGTTCGAAGGCGTTTATCAATGGCATCACCGCGACCGTGACTCAGTTGCGCGAACTCGGGGAGTTGCTGGTCGATATTCATGGCCAGCATGCGCACCAGTCACTCCTCAAAGCCGATGCCCAACGGCTGCTGCTGGATGCGCATGCAGGCTTACAGGATGAGGCGCGCGCGGTGGCTGTTGCCTATAAAAGCTGGCGCGCCGTGGTGCGTCAGCGTGAGGAATTCGAGCGGGATGCAAAACAGGTGCTGCTGGAACGCGAGCGTCTGGAGTGGCAGGTGGGTGAGCTGGAAAAGCTCGCTGTGCGTCCCGGTGAGTGGACGGACATTAGCAACGAGCATAGTCGCCTCTCGCATGCCGCCAGCCTGATCGATGGCGCCCAGCAGGCGCTGACGCTGCTGTCCGAAAGCGATTCTCCACCCGTGCTCTCGCAAGTGAGCGCGATCGAGCAAAAGCTCGGCAGGTTGGTTGATATCGATGACAAACTGCGTCCTGTACTCGACGCACTGGAGCCGGCGCGCATACAGTTACAGGAAGCGGTCTATGCGTTAAATGATTATCTGGGTCGCATCGAGCTGGATCCTGAGCGCTTGCGCACAGTAGAGACAAGGCTTGAAGCCATTCACGGCGCGGCGCGTAAATTTCAGGTGGCCGCCGAGGAGCTGCCCGATACCCATGCGCGTTTGTCGGAGCGCCTGGCGCAACTATCGGATGCAAGCGATATCGACGCCATGCGCGCGCAGGAGCAAAAACTGGCCGATGCGTATCACGCCCTCGCGACCAAGCTGACCAAGACCCGTACGAAAGCGGCGAAATCGCTGGCGGGCGCCGTGACTGCGGCCATGCAGGATCTGTCGATGTCGGGTGGTCGTTTTGATATCGCCTTGCAAGCCTGCGAACCTGCTGCTCATGGACTGGAGCAAGTGGAGTTTTTGGTCGCCGGGCATGCCGGCACCACCCCGCGCCCGTTGGCCAAAGTGGCCTCCGGCGGGGAGCTGGCGCGTATTGCGCTCGCCATTTCCGTTATTGCCTCTAGCGCTACCGCGACACCCACCCTGATTTTTGACGAGGTCGATAGCGGGATTGGCGGTGGTGTCGCCGAGGTTGTCGGCAGGCTGCTCAAGCGTCTGGGTCAGGACCGGCAGGTACTGTGCGTGACCCACCTGCCGCAGGTCGCCGGCCAGGCCTCCCAGCATTTTCAAGTCAGTAAGGGTACGATGTCCGATGGTCGCACCGTTTCGCGGATCGAAAGACTGTCTGCCAGCCATCGCGTTGAAGAAATCGCGCGTATGCTCGGCGGCCTGGAAATCACCGCCACTACGCGCAAACATGCCCGCGAGCTGCTGGCATCCTGAAACGGTTTCCACCGTTTTGTACCAGCAAAGAATCAACAAAAATCATCAAGAATCAGAAAGGCATGACCCGAATGGGCTTCAACCCAGAACCCTCCTATCGCCACGGCACGGTCAGCAAGACCGCCGTGGTGCTGGCCAATCTCGGCACCCCCGACGCACCCACCCCGGCGGCGGTGCGCGTCTATCTGAAAGAGTTTTTGTCAGATCCGCGCGTTGTTGAAATCCCCCGCTTGATCTGGTGGATCATCCTCAACGGCATCATCCTGCCATTTCGTTCGCGCCAGTCGGCAGAAAAATACGCATCGATCTGGACCGACGAAGGCTCACCACTCAAGATCCACACCGAGCGCCAGGCGGCTTTGCTGCAGCAATCCATGACCGCGCGCGGGCACGATGTGCGCGTGGTGTATGCGATGCGTTACGGGAATCCGGGCTTGCCCGCCATACTTGACCAACTCAAGGCCGAAGGCTGCGACCGCCTACTGCTCTTGCCCGCTTATCCGCAGTACTCGGGCACCACCACGGCGTCGATTTTCGATACCGTCTTTACTCATTACACGCGCGTGCGCAATGCTCCAGAGATCAGGCTGAGCAAGCATTATCACGATCATGAGGGATACGTCGGGGCGCGTGCC
>CANKWG010000119.1 GCA_947487325.1 Oxalobacteraceae bacterium
GCATTTGCTGGAAGCGACTGTTGGATCTGATCGACCGGAGAATCAACAATGGGGCTGATAACTACTTGGCCAGTAGCTTTTGACAAAGCAGATCGATAAGCATCACGGATCTGTGTATCGTTGGGATTTACTTCATGCTCTACCGAAATGGTTTTTCGGGAGTGTTCGTTTTCTGATTTAACGTAATTAATACCATGATCTTGGGAGTTATCAACATTTGGCGTTCTCCAGCTGATAACGCTATCAGCTTTTACTTTAGATATGTTCGCATCGATTACACCAACCTTGCTATCCGAAACCAACGGGGTCTTTAAAAATTTTTCGTTTTTTTCGTACTTAATTAAAACGGTTTTAATTTTTAATTTTTCTCTGAGTTCACCTACCGTCCAGTGCCCATTATCTAATATTGAACTGTCAAGTAGTTTTTGAATTTCCGGTCTTTCTTTTGAAAAATTATATAAATAATCGCGATTATTTTTTCTCTTTTGCTCCAGATTCTCTTTGCTTTCGAAAATAAGTTGGCGCAATCCTTCGAAAAAGCCAACCTCCCGAAAAATTAAAACGCTTCCTTTATTTTCAGTAGTTTTTTCTTCATCAATCTCGATACTCGAAAATCGACCAAATCCGCTGAGTGCGCTTCTAATATCTTCGCCAGACGCGTTTTTCTGTATTCGCACTTCCATAAATCTCACCGCCAAAAAAATTTTAAAATTTAATTCAGTAATTTATTATTTAAAATTTTTCAAAATCCATGCTTTCGAACGTGCCAAAATATCGCTTCTTGCGTGGCCAAGTCGCTAATCTGTCCTTGAAAATCCCCATTTCCAGTAATGAGCGCTTCGCGGATATTTTGATAATCTCTATCTGAAGAATCGACACCTATTTTCTCGCATGCAGTCAAAATTAGATTGAAAAGCGGTCTCGCTTGATCCACTTTCATATCATCTGACATAACCAGTCGTTTCAATTTGTCTTGCGGGCCGGAGTTTTTTACGTACACAACTTCCACCCCATTTTCCATCGTGTGATATTGCGAGGGCGGCGAACGAAAATCGCCTAACTTACTCATTTCACTTTGAATAGATCCAAGATTCATATCCTCAGTGAGCCTTGCCACTTTCGCTAAATTCATATGCGCTCCGTAGATAGACTATTCCAAAGAATTCATGGGTAAGATGAATCTTCAGGAACCGACGTAACGCATAGGGTTCCTGTAACAACAGAAACTAGTACGTCCGGAAAGCAAAACGGCCTGCGCATTGGCAGGCCGTTTGGTGGGGAATACTGAAGTTTATTTTTTCGGAATATACAAATCCGTAATACTCCCCAATCCCATCTCCGCCGCAAACATTGGCGTCTCGGACAAGGTCGGGTGGGCATGAATAGTCAGCGCCAGATCTTCCAGATCCGCGCCCATTTCCATCGCCAGTACAGTCTCGGCCAGCAGCTCACCAGCATTCACACCGACAATGCCGGCGCCGATAATGCGTTTGGTGGTTGGGTCCCATAGCAGCTTGGTCAGACCATCTTCACGACCCATTGCCAGCGCCCGACCGGAGGCAGCCCAGGGGAAGCTGGCTTTCTCGAACGGAATGCCTTTGGCTTTGGCTTCGGTTTCGGTAACACCCATCCAGGCAATCTCGGGATCGGTGTACGCCACGGAAGGAATCGTCATCGCATCAAATGCGACCTTGTGACCGGCGATGACTTCGGCCGCGACCTTGGCTTCATTGGTGGCTTTATGGGCCAGCATAGGATCGCCGCAGATATCACCGATGGCGAAGATGTGAGGTACGTTGGTGCGCTGCTGCTTGTCTGCTGGAATGAAGCCACGCTCGGTGACGATGACACCGGCTTTTTCGGCAGCGATGTCTTTGCCGTTTGGACGGCGGCCAACAGCCAGCAGCACCATGTCATACAACTGCGGTTCTTTCGGGGCGGCTTCGCCTTCGAAGGTGGCGAGCAGGCCGTTGGCGCGCGCTTCAAGCTTCGTGACTTTGGTCTTGAGCATGACTGCTTCGTAGCGTTTCTCGATACGCTTGTGCAGCGGCTTGACGATATCGCGGTCGGCAGCAGGGATCAGGCCATCGGCAAATTCGACCACGCTGACTTTGGCACCGAGTGCGTCATAAACGCAGGCCATTTCCAAACCGATGATGCCACCACCAATGACCAACATGCGCTTGGGGATCTGACGCAGCTCGAGTGCGCCGGTGGAATCGATCAAACGCGGATCGTCATACGGGAAGCCCGGAATTTTTACAACGGATGAGCCGGCGGCAATGATCGCGTTTTTAAATGCGACTGTCTTGCTGCCTTCGCTCGTTTCAACCACCAGCGTGTTCGATGAGGCAAACACACCCTTGCCGGTGATGACCTGAACCTTGCGTGCTTTGGCCAGACCGGATAAACCACCGGTGAGTTTTTTGATGATGCTTTCTTTCCAGCCGCGCAGCTTGGGCAGGTCGATCTGCGGCTGCGACAGGTTCACACCGAAGTGCGACATCTCTTCGGCTTCGGTAATGACTTTGGCAGCGTGCAGCAAAGCTTTAGATGGAATGCAGCCGACATTGAGGCAAACACCGCCGAGTGACGCGTAACGTTCGACCAGTACGACTTTTTGCCCGAGATCGGCTGCACGGAAAGCAGCGGTGTATCCACCGGGGCCTGCACCCAGTACCAGGGTGTCGCATTCGATATCGGCTTTGCCCGCGAAAGTGGCAGCAACCGGGGCGGCGGTTGTTGAGGTTGAGGCTGCTGGTGGTGCTTTTGATGCCGTGGCCGGCGTTGACGCTGCTGTCGCGGGTGCAGTTGCTGCAACTGGCGTTGTGCCTGCCGCAGCCTCAGTGACTTCGAGTATCAGGACGATTGAGCCTTCAGCGACCTTGTCGCCAATTTTTACTTTGAGTTCTTTGACCACGCCGCCATGGCTGCTGGGAATTTCCATGCTGGCCTTGTCGGATTCGACCGTGATCAGCGATTGCTCGGGCTTGATGGTATCGCCCAGCTTAACCAGTAACTCGATGACTTCGACTTCCTTGAAGTCGCCAATGTCAGGAACGTGAATTTCTATCGTGCTCATGTCTGTACTCCATTATTTTTGCATGGCGAAACTGATCACCCGGCAAGGCAGCGCCGAACTTATGTCGAACTCTGCACCTGCTGCTACGCCTAGTTCGGGCGACTTACAGCAAAGTCTTGCGCATGTCTGCCAGCACTTCACCGAGATAAACGATGAAACGCGCACCCATGGCGCCATCGATGACGCGATGGTCATACGACAATGACAGCGGCATGATCAGGCGCGGTGCAAACTGCTTGCCATCCCAGACCGGCTGAATAGTCGACTTGGATAAACCAAGAATCGCCACTTCCGGTGCGTTGATGATCGGCGTGAATTTGGTACCGCCGATGCCGCCGAGCGATGAAATCGTGAAGCTTGCACCTTGCATGTCGGCCGGTTTGAGTTTACCGTCGCGCGCCTGCGCAGATAGCTCGCCCATTTCTTTGGCGATCTCGGCCACACCTTTTTTGTCGGCGTTTTTCACCACAGGCACGACCAGACCGTTTGGTGTGTCAGCAGCCAAGCCAATATGGTAGTAATGCTTGAGAATCAGGTTTTCGCCGTTAGCGTCCAGCGACGCATTAAATGCCGGGAATTTTTTCAACGCAGAAACGCTAGCCTTGATCACAAACGCCAGCATGGTGAGCTTGACGCCAGATTTCGCCAGCGATTCGTTGGCGCTCTTGCGGAATTCTTCCAGTTCAGTGATATCAGCATCATCGAACTGCGTCACATGCGGCATCATTACCCAGTTGCGATGCAAGTTCGGACCACTGATTTTCTTGATGCGCGAGAGTGGCTGCAATTCGGTTTCACCGAATTTGCTAAAGTCCAGCGATGGCCAGGGCAACAGCGACATGCCCATGCCACCACCACCACCGCCAGCCGCAGGCGCTGCGCTGCTGCCGGACATCACGCCTTTGACAAAACCCTGAACATCTTCGAGCAGTATTCTGCCTTTAGGACCGGAGCCATTCACTCGCGACAGTTCAACACCCAGCTCGCGCGCGAATTTGCGCACTGATGGCGAAGCATGCGACTTTTGTCCATTGCTATTAGCGGCAGCCACTGCGGCAGGTGCTGTGCTCACGGATGCTGGCTGCGGTGCGGGGGTTGGTACGGGCGTTGGTGCTGACTGCGCTGCCGATGTCGCTGCCAGCGCTGCTGGTGCTGAAGCTGGTGCCGGCGCAGTTGCAGCGGCAGACGCATCCGCTTCCAACATCAGAATCAGTGAACCCTCGGTGACCTTGTCACCTATCTTCACTTTCAATTCTTTGACGACCCCCGCGTGGCTGCTGGGAATCTCCATGCTGGCCTTGTCAGATTCGACCGTAATCAGCGACTGTTCAGCTTTGACGGTATCGCCCGGTTTGACGAGCAGCTCGATGACTTCGACTTCTTTGAAGTCGCCAATGTCAGGTACTTTGATTTCTACTTGACTCATGCTGTTGCTCCGCTTTTCCTATTTTTGTAAACAGTCGCTGCCATGACGACTAAATCGTCATTCATCTAGCCATGCTATGCAGCGTCTTGTGTTTCTTCAATCATCAGAATAATGCCACCCGGAGAAATCCGGTCACGCAGTTTTACCTTCATCTCACGTACAACACCGGTGTATTCACTCGGCACCTCAACGAGAAACTCGTCCGCTTCCAAAGTGACCAGTGACTGTCCGCGCTGCACTTTGTCACCCACACGCACCAGCAATTCAATTACCTTAAGCGAGATAAGATTGCGAAAATCTCCAATGACCGGCACTTTCGCCGGGACCAACTCGCTAGCGACAATGTCTTCTGCCGTTGGCTCGCGCAGCACGATGAGCGGTGATCCAGCGATCAACTTGGCACCTGCCCTGATCTTGATTTCATGCACAACACCTGATTTTGGACTAGGTATCTCCATGGTCGCCATTTCGGTTTCAATGGTGATCATTGGCTGGTCGAAAGCAATATGCTGATTCGCTTGTATCAGCACGTCCGTAACAACCACCTCCCCAACATCGCCCATTTCCGGCATTTTGATTTCAAACAGCCGCATAGCGCCCCCTGTTTATTATTTTTGATGCGACCCAATCGACAGCAACAGAAGTCAGGCGAGGCCATCGTTCAGTACCGCTAATTTTTTAATGAAATCAGGCAATAGTTCAATACCAGATCTTTACACACTCACCGGATTAGGCTTGTTTGGATCCAATCCATATTTTTCAATCGCCTTTGCAACAACCGAGGCGTCAATGCTGCCGGCATCAGCGAGTGACTTGAGCGCCGCTACAGTAACAAAATAACGATTCACCTCAAAAAACTCGCGCAATTTGGCTCGGGTATCCGATCGGCCAAACCCATCGGTACCCAGTACTTTGTACGAGCGACCCGCCGGCATGAAGGCACGAATCTGCTCGGCATAGGTGCGCATATAGTCGGTCGCAGCAATAACCGGGCCTTCGCTGGACTGCAGCGATTGCGTAACAAAGGGTATGCGGGACTTTTTCGCGGTGGGGTTCAAAAGATTCCAGCGCTCGGCATCCTGCCCATCGCGCGCAAGCAAGGTGAATGACGGGGCTGACCAGATATCCGCCGCCACATCCCAGTCTTTTTCGAGCAACTCAGCTGCAGCAATCACTTCACGCAGGATGGTGCCTGAACCCATGAGCTGTACGCGCTGCTTGGCTTTTTTAACCGCCGAAGGCTGCAACAAATACATGCCTTTCAGGATGCCCTCTTCCTGACCGGGCTTGAGACCCGGATGACTGTAGTTTTCATTCATCAGGGTGATGTAATAGAACACATCTTCCTGCTTTTCGATCATGCGCTTGAGACCATCGTGCATGATGACCGCGACCTCATGCGCAAACGTGGGGTCGTAGGGCATGCAGTTCGGTATGGTCGATGCCATCACATGACTGTGACCATCCTCGTGCTGCAAACCTTCACCGTTAAGCGTCGTACGGCCTGAGGTACCGCCAAGCAGAAAGCCACGCGCGCGCATGTCGCCAGCAGCCCAAGCGAGGTCGCCAATGCGCTGCATACCAAACATCGAATAGAAAATATAAAACGGGATCATCGCCCGATTGTTGGTGGAGTACGACGTGGCAGCAGCGATCCAAGAACTCATCGCACCGGCTTCGTTAATACCCTCTTGCAGTATCTGTCCGGCCTTGTCTTCACGGTAGTAGCTGACCTGATCTTTGTCGACAGGCTCATACAACTGACCCTGCTGATTGAAGATTCCGATCTGACGGAAGAAGCCTTCCATACCGAAGGTACGAGCCTCATCGACCAGAATAGGCACGACGCGTGGACCCAGGCTTGCATCTCGCAGCAGAACGGTCAGGAAGCGAACGTAGGCTTGCGTGGTCGAGATTTCACGACCTTCTGCGGTAGCCTCTAGCATCGCCTGAAATGCTGAAAGCTCAGGCACCGGCAGATTGTCATCTGCCTTACGGCGGCGCTGCGGCAGGTAACCACCGAGCTGCTTGCGGCGCTCGTGGAGATATTTCATCTCTGGCGCATCGTCGGCTGGCTTGTAGAACGGTACGTCATGCAACTTATCGTCAGGAATCGGAATACCGAAACGATCACGCATCTCGCGAATTGCGACATCATCAAGCTTCTTGGTCTGGTGCGCGGTATTGCGTGCCTCACCGGATTTGCCCATGCCGTAACCTTTGACGGTCTTGACCAGCAACACGGTGGGTTGACCTTTGTGTTCTTGTGCATCTTTGTAGGCTGCGAAAATCTTGTGCGGATCATGACCACCACGCAGCAGACGCCAGATATCGTCGTCCGACATATTGGCGACCAGTTCCAATGCCTTGGGGTCTTTGCCGAAGAAATGCTTGCGCACGTAAGCACCGTCTTTGGCTTTGTAGTTCTGATATTCGCCGTCAACAGTTTCCATCATGATCCGCTGCAAAACACCGTCCTTATCACGGGCCAGCAGATCATCCCAGTTCGAGCCCCAAATAACCTTGACCACATTCCAGCCAGCACCACGGAAATCGGCTTCGAGTTCCTGAATGATTTTGCCGTTGCCACGCACCGGACCATCCAGACGCTGCAGATCACAGTTGATGACG
>CANKWG010000120.1 GCA_947487325.1 Oxalobacteraceae bacterium
CGCTCGCCAGCGGCCTTGCCTGAAGCTCTTGAATAAAAGCGATCTGTCCGACCCCGAGGCGACCCGTGACTGGATTGCTCATTATGCGAAACAGCCGCAAGTCCATGCGGTGGCGATCTCTTGCCGCAAGCCTGCGGATGTCGCAAAAATTCCAGCGCTGGCTTTGAAATTGGCGCCGCATCGTGGAACGAATCTGAAACCGCTGCGCGTCATGATCATGGGCATTCCCAACGTCGGCAAATCGACGCTCATGAATGCGCTGCTGAAAAAGCGGGTCGCAAAGGTGGGTGATGAGCCAGCGGTGACCAAATCTCAACAGCGTCTTTATCTGGGTAACAATATCGTGCTCATTGATACGCCCGGACTGATGTGGCCAAAGATTGAGCATCCTACCGATGGACTGATGCTCGCTGCCAGCCATGCGATTGGGGTGAATGCCATCATCGAGGAAGAAATTGCGACGTTTCTGGCAGGCCTGCTACTTGAACGTTATCCGGCTTTGCTGGTTACTCGCTATGGCATGACGCTCGAGAACATTGATGCGGTAGGCGTGATCGAGCATATTGCAGTACGCCGTGCTTATCGTCTCAAAGGGGGTGCTCCTGACTTTGAAAAAGCGGCGCACACTTTGTTACTTGATTATCGCAGCGGTGCACTCGGGCGCATCAGTTTAGAGACGCCGGCCAACCGGGTAGCGCTGTTGGCCAGTTATCAGCCGCCACCGTCATTGGCTGAGCCACAAGAAGTCCACGTCGAAGACGACGCAGATTAAAAAATAGAACAGATGGGAGACATCATGACGCAGAACGCAATCAATCCCGATACGCCGTATGTGCTGCATGAACGCGATGGCGATGTCGTCAAGCTCACACTCAATCGAGCCGAGAAATTCAATCCGCTGTCCGAGGAAATGCTCACCGTACTGCAGACTGAGTTGGATGCGATCGCGAAGGACGCTACCGCGCGTCTGGTCATTCTTGCTGCTAACGGCAAAGCCTTCTGCGCCGGTCATGATCTCAAGCAGATGCGCGCCGCACCATCGGCCGCCTATTATAAAAAGCTGTTTGATCAGTGCAGCAAAATGATGCTGACCATTCAGCAAATGCCACAGCCTGTTATTGCGCGTGTACAGGGTATCGCGGCGGCGGCGGGTTGCCAGCTGGTCGCGATGTGCGATCTGGCGGTGGCATCCGCCGAGGCGACGTTTGCCGTTTCCGGGATTAACTACGGATTATTTTGTTCTACCCCATCGGTGGGTTTGTCGCGCAATCTCGGCCGTAAACAGGCGATGGAAATGCTGCTGACGGGTGACTTCATCAATGCGCAGACGGCGCTGGACCGAGGACTAATCAATCGCGTCGTCCCGGCAGCCGAACTGGATCAGGCGCTTGCGGTCCTGGCGGCAAGTATTCTGGCTAAACCGTCGGTGTCAATTGCGATAGGTAAGCAGTTGTTCTACCGCCAGCTGGAGATGGGCATTGCTGCTGCTTACCAGCTGGCGGGAGAAACAATGGCCTGCAATATGATGGATGAGGCTGCGCTCGAAGGAGTCCAGGCGTTTATTGAGAAGCGTACGCCGGACTGGAAGCGTTAGTTAACTCAGACACGAACCGCATAAGGTTCTTTGGGTACGCTGTCTGCTTCCGGTCGATTCGGCCTCATTGTGCAGTAGATCGTGGGACGATTGCGGTTAGGATTGAGTTTGCCCGGCTCAACTTCTGACTCATTCAGGAAGTATAAGGGTTTGGGTGGCATGATCACCTCTCCCTCTCCTCTGGGTTTGGCGTCGTTGAATATGTGGGCCCGAACGCCCTCTGCATCACAGATCGTCAGTTGTACATCGCGATCCCCTTTCTTTACTGCATAGTTTTCTTTTTCAAATCGAGTCGTCGATAACCAGTGTGGACTGGTGTGTTCCATTCCGGGCAGCATTTTTGACGCTCTGTATGACCCGGCAGGGTTACGTAGGGTGAGGCCCTTGTAGAGTGGTCCTCGATAAACAAAAGCGTCATGCATCAGCAGAATTTTCAGCCCTTCATTCAGCGATTTCGACAGGCAGGATGTAATCGTCGCCAAGTTGCTCACGCCACTGATCTGCCAGAGTCGCATGCTGTCATTCACCGGATTGAACATTTCCGTTTGTGAGTTGCAGTAATCGATCAGTGCCAATAGATGATCTTCACGAAGTTGTGGCCTGCCCGCATTCTTTTCGGCCAAAGATAGATTCATCGCTTCTCTTGATACGGGCAAGCCTAATTTCACCAATGTTTCAGACTCCGTTGCACTGGCCAAAGCCAGCTGGTCTGATAGTTCCAAGTTACGAAAACGATCATGGACGGCTTCGATAAGAATGTTTTTGTATTTTGGAACAATCGCTGCTTCCAATGTCATGCCCTTGGCAGTGACGGAGTAGTGTCTCAGAAAATGTATTATTGTTCCGAGGGCACAGGCCAGCTGAAAACCCAGTGCTCGCTGTTCTGCTTCATCTGAGCTGTCCGGTGAAGTTAAACGATCTGCAGGCAAGTTATTGTATTCATAGTTTATTTCTTCATTGATGTTTACACGATGTGTATCTTCAATACCGCACATTGTTGACCAGAGCTTTTTGTCCACTTCGACTTTCCGCAAATCTGCCAGACAATCCCTGTTCAGCCGAGCTAATCGAGGGTTCTGATGGCTATGGTTGTTCAGCGAACGCTTGGCTTGATGAATTTTCGGATTGCTTGCTTGTCCGTGCGAATAACGACTGACGTTGGAGTAAATTTTGCTAAGCATGATGTCATCCCCAGTTTCTTCAGATATTTTTTTTCTATCGGCCAACATGGCAAATAGTTATTTCCTGATATCTGTGTAACCAATAACTGGCGATAATCGTTTCGAATGTGCGACAAAAGCATGATCCTTCGCAAGAATCCGATTAGAGATACATAGTTCGGTGAACAAACTTTTTTTCAGACAATAAAAAACCCCGCCTTCCTAAGAAGTCGGGGTTTTTATTCACCCTGAATTCCCCTTGCTGCGAATGCAGTGTGGGGAGTAAATCTGGGTGATTACATCATGCCGTCCATGCCGCCCATACCGCCCATACCTCCCATGCCGCCCATACCGCCGCCGGCTGGTTTGTCTTCAGGCAATTCACAGACCATAGCATCTGTGGTCAGCATCAGCGAAGCGATTGATGCCGCGTTTTGCAGCGCAGAGCGTGTCACCTTGGCTGGATCCAGAACGCCCATTTCGACCATATCACCATAGGTGCCGTTGGCCGCGTTGTAACCGTAGTTACCTTTGCCCTCGAGTACTTTGTTGACTACGACCGAGGCTTCTTCGCCGGCGTTGCTGACGATCATGCGCAGTGGTTCTTCCATTGCGCGCAGAACGATCTTGATGCCTGCTTCCTGATCAGGATTGTCGCCTTTGACCTTGATGTTGGCACGTGCACGCAGCAGTGCAACGCCACCGCCAGGAACGATGCCTTCTTCAACCGCTGCACGAGTTGCGTGCAGTGCATCTTCAACACGTGCTTTCTTCTCTTTCATTTCGACTTCAGTCGCAGCGCCGACTTTGATCACAGCTACACCGCCGGAGAGCTTGGCAACACGCTCCTGCAGTTTCTCGCGGTCGTAGTCTGACGTCGCTTCTTCGATCTGAACACGGATCTGCTTGCAACGCGCTTGGATTGCATCAGCCTTGCCTGCGCCGTCGATGACGGTGGTGTTCTCTTTGCCGATTTCGATACGCTTGGCGGAACCGAGGTCGTTCAAAGGTGCTTTTTCCAATGTAAGGCCAACTTCTTCAGCGTTCACTTGACCACCGGTCAGGATGGCGATGTCTTCCAGCATCGCTTTGCGACGATCGCCGAAACCAGGTGCTTTGACTGCGCAGGTTTTCAGAATGCCGCGGATGTTGTTGACTACCAGTGTCGCCAGTGCTTCGCCTTCGATATCTTCAGCGATGATCAGCAGCGGACGGCCAGCTTTTGCAACCTGTTCCAGTACGGGCAGCAGATCACGGATGTTCGAGATCTTTTTGTCGCACAGCAGGATGAACGGATTTTCGAGCAGTGCAACCTGCTTGTCAGGATTGTTGATGAAGTAAGGCGACAGATAGCCACGGTCAAACTGCATGCCTTCGACGATGTCGAGTTCATCGTGCAGTGACTTGCCGTCTTCCACGGTGATAACGCCTTCTTTGCCGACTTTTTCCATCGCTTCAGCGATACGGTCGCCGATCGACTGATCGGAGTTCGCCGAAATTGCGCCAACCTGAGCGATTTCTTTGGTGCCATTGCAGGGCTTGGAAATTTTCTGGAGCTCGTCAACAGTTGCGGCGACCGCTTTGTCGATACCGCGCTTGAGGTCCATTGGATTCATGCCAGCGGCGACATACTTCATGCCTTCGCGAACAATCGCCTGCGCCAGAACGGTCGCTGTAGTGGTGCCGTCACCGGCGTTGTCGGATGTGCGTGAAGCAACTTCCTTGACCATCTGCGCGCCCATGTTCATGAGCTTGTCTTTGAGTTCGATTTCTTTCGCAACCGAAACACCGTCCTTGGTCACGGTAGGCGAGCCGAATGAGCGCTCGAGCACCACGTTACGACCTTTGGGACCCAGTGTGACCTTGACTGCGTTGGCCAGAATGTTGACGCCTTCGACCATCTTGGCCCGGGCAAGGTCGCCGAAAACTACGTCTTTAGCTGCCATGTTGTTACTCCTTCAGATATTTCAGATTCAAACCCGGGTAGGTACCGGGTGCATAAAAGTGGTGTGGCCCGACGTCTTTACTGCACGATGGCCATGATGTCGTCCTCGCGCATGACGAGAACTTCCTTGCCGTCGATTTTCACGGCTTGACCGGAATATTTGCCAAACAGTACTTTGTCGCCGACTTTCACATCCAGCGGACGGACTTTCCCGTCTTCCAGGATCTTGCCGTTGCCAACTGCAACGACTTTGCCCTGATCCGGTTTCTCGGCAGCGGCTTCCGGCAAAACGATGCCAGAGGCGGTTTTGGTTTCCTGTTCGAGACGCTCGACAATGACGCGGTCATGCAAAGGACGAAGACTCATAAATACTCCTTAAAAACAACGGGTTATGTTGAAGAAGACCCGAATGCCAACCAGTGGCTGACCCCCGGAACCTACTTTCTAGAAAATCTTGATGGCAGCATTGTTAGCACTCTCCATCAGCGAGTGCCAAGTATAAGGATGGGTGAGCGCTTTTTCAAGAACCATTCGCTAAAACTTCAGTCGAAGCACTGCAATAAATTGCCCGATTGATAATTCGCAGCCGTAGTGACTCTCTGAGGGCCCAAGTCCGAAAGTCAGGCCTGGTGGCAAATTGAGACGGTGTACGGATCCGTGCGTACGAAAGCCGCCGTAAAATCCCCGAACACTCAACAGGATGACTTTAATGAGCGCTATCGAAACATTGATCAATCCCAGCACCCGCGATCTCGGCGATGGCTTCGAAGTTCGCCGCGCCTTGCCCGCTCCGGGTCGGCGCATGGTGGGGCCCTTCGTTTTTCTGGATCAGATGGGACCCAACGTCCTCAAGCCCGGCATCGGCTTGGATGTACGCCCGCATCCTCACATCGGTCTGGCCACCGTGACATGGCTGTTCGAGGGTGAAATCCTGCATCGCGACAGTCTGGGCACGGTGCAGGCGATACGGCCCGGGGAAGTCAACTGGATGACCGCAGGACGTGGCATCGTGCATTCCGAGCGCAGCGATCACCACCAGCGCAGTTCGCTCTCATCACTCTATGGTCTCCAATGCTGGGTAGCGCTGCCGCAGGCCGATGAAGAATGCGAACCCGACTTCACCCACCTGAAAGCCGAAGAATTACCCGTGGCCGAAGGCGAGGGCACCCAGCTGATCATGATCGCGGGCAGTTTTCTTGGTTTGCTCTCGCCGCTGCCCACGCGCTCGCCACTCTTTTATGCGCAACTGCGTTTGTCCGCCGGTGCGAGTCAGCTCATACCAGCCGAGTACGAAGAACAGGCCATCTATATTGTCAGCGGCGATCTTGACTTGGGCAGCGACGGGCGCTTCGGTGCCGGTCAGCTATTGGTGCTGAAACCGCATCATCCGCTTACTGTCACCGCAGGCGGCTCAGGAGCGACCGTCATGCTGCTCGGTGGTGAACCCATGGACGGACCACGACATCTGGTGTGGAATTTTGTCTCCAGCAGTGAAGAGCGCATCGAGCAGGCCAAGCGCGATTGGATTGCACAGCGCTTTGCGCCCGTGCCGGAAGAAACCGAGTGGATTCCCTTGCCGGACAATTTGAAACCCGCTGACTAGCCCTAATCAGTAGGGTGAATCGCCGACTGTGACGACTAGGCCTTGAAGTGCTGCCACACCAGATCGGCCGCACACAAATCTTCGATGGCCGTACCCACCGATTTAAATAGTGTGATTTCCTGCGCATTACTGCGTCCAGCATGACGACCACTGACCAAGTCGGCCAGCTCGGCAAGCACCGATCCGCGCGTGATGAGCCCTGCTTGCATAGGCTGCACCAAATCGCCAGCCTCTGCCAGTGCGCCATCGAAGGTATCGACAAACAGCTGCGCGGTAGACATCAGCCCGTCATCGGCTTCACGCATGTCCGGTTTGAAGCCACCCACCAGATCGATATGCGTGCCCGGCCTTACTGAGGCCAATTGCAGTAATGCCTGCCGGCTGGTGGTGGCGCAGCTGATCAAGTCAGCTACCTTCGAGGCGGCACCAAGATCTTCTGCAACATCGATCACCACTGAGGCTGGTAATCCCAGCGCCTGAATTTTTTCGATAGTGAGTTGCGCCTTCTGCCGATCGCGTCCCCATACCGTCACACGATGTATATCTCGCACTGCGCAGTGCGCCACCGCCATATAAGGTGCCAATTGTCCAGTCCCGACGATGAGCAGGTGCTCACTCTCAGGTCGAGACAAGTAGGTGGAGGCCAGCGCAGACGCGGCTGCCGTACGACGCAGGGTGAGTTCTTCGCCATCCATCAGTGCCAGCGGCGTACCTGTCGTTGTATCGAGCAAAATGAACAGCGCCTGCACAGTGGGCAGTTGACGCGCCTGATTCTCGGGCACCACCGTCACCAGCTTGACGCCCAGATGCGCATCCGC
>CANKWG010000121.1 GCA_947487325.1 Oxalobacteraceae bacterium
GAATGCCCGCAAGCGTCGATGTCCCGTACTTGAGCCTGAGGACATTGATTGCGTATGCCGTGAACTTGCTGCATCGTGCCGTATTCATCTTGTTTCCCCTGAATGGCAAATAAAGAGCAGCGTATTGCGGCGAGTTCCAGCGTGATGTCCCAGGTTTTGAAGGCAGGAGAGAGCCAGATATCGTTCCAGCCAAAAAACGCAGAATCCACATCGTCGTGATAACGCGCGAGTTTTTCGCGCAGGCCGTGCTGTAGGTAAGCCTCTCGCGCGACGCGTATGCTATTCACACTGATATCTTCAACGAAAATATGCGGTGCGATCACGATAGCACCCGCTACGGCATCAGGAAATTTTGCCGCAAAGAGTAATGCGATAGAGCCACCATCGCTGTGACCGAAGAGCCAGGGTCTATTGATACTCAGCGCTTGCAACAATGCGGGCAAGATGTCGTTGGCCTGTTGGTGCATGAAATCCACACCCCATTGCTCATCAATGGCGCGTGGCGTCGATGCACCATAACCGGGGCGCGAGTAAACCAGACCACGCATATTCAGATGCTGACAAAGCGTGTCGGGAAAATCTTTCCACATCGCCACCGAGCCCAGACCTTCGTGCAGAAAGACTATGACTGGCGCATCGGCCGCAGTAACGCCGACCCAGGTGTACTCAATATCGATACAGCGAGTATTCCAGTTCAGCGACAGTTTAGATGTCATGCGAGTTCGACTCACGCAATCTGAAACGCTGTATTTTTCCGGTCGCAGTTTTAGGCAAGTCACTCACGAAAATAATCTCGCGCGGATACTTGTGGGGTGCCAGACAAGTTTTTACAAAGGCTTTGAGTTCGGCCTCGATCTCCTTGTGCGCGCGCGCAGGATCGCGCAAGACGACATAAGCCATCGTCTTCATCAGGCCTTGGCTATCCGGCTTGCCGACAACGGCAGATTCAAGTACGGCCTCATGACCCATCAGTGCATTCTCTACCTCGATGGGCGAAACATATTGTCCACTTACCTTGAGCATGTCATCGCTGCGGCCCGCATACACGTAGTAGCCTTCCGCATTAACCTGATATTTGTCACCACTTTTTACCCATGGGCCCTGAAACGTAGCGAGCGTTTTTTCACGCTGATTCCAGTACAGATGCGCGGCGCTGGGACCTTGAATATAAAGATCACCAATCTCGCCCTGAGCCACTGGATGTCCTTGCTCGTCACGTAACTCGACCTCATAACCCGGTACCGGCTTGCCTGTTGCCCCATAGCGCACGTCATCGCTGCGGTTGGAGATAAAAATATGCAGCATTTCGGTCGAGCCCAAGCCATCAAGAATATCGCAGCCGAAATGCTGACTGAATTTTTCACCGATTTCTTGGGGAAGCGACTCGCCGGCAGATGCGCACAGCCGCAGATTGATTTGCTCGCGTTTGGGCAGTGTCCCGCTGGCTAGCATTGCAACGTACAAGGTGGGTACACCGTAAAAAACGGTCGGCTGATGTTCTTGAAGACGGTGGAATACGGCCTCTGGAGTTGCCCGCTCGGCCATCAGCAGAGTGCTTGCGCCAACGGACAAAGGGAAGGTCAGTGCATTACCCAGCCCGTAGGCAAAAAATAATTTGGCCGCTGAAAAAACGAGATCGTTTTCTTGCAATTGCAGTATGGGTTTCCCATACAGCTCAGCAGTCCAATACAGATTCGCATGTGAGTGTACTGCGCCTTTGGGTTGACCTGTCGAGCCACTGGAATACAACCAGAAGGCAAGCTGATCCGCGTGGGTATCGGCATGACCATTGTCGGGCAACGGATCAACATCGATCAAGGCATCGAAGTGCAAAGCTGCGGGGCTATCCGAGGCATCATGATGACCTGTAGCGGTGCCTGATATCACCACGGGAATCTGACGCCCTGTTTGTGCCATTGCGTCTTTGATCGCAGGGAGCACGCTCGCGGAGGCAATGATCAGCTTTGCATCGCTGTGCTCGAGCATGTATGCGTAGTTTGTGGCTGGCAGAAGGGTATTAACCGGTACCGGGACCACCCCCGCAAACAATGCGCCGAGAAATGCAACGGGCAGATCAATGCTGTCCTGCATGACGAGCAGGATGCGCTGTTCCGGCTGTATGCCCTGATGCTGCAATCCAGCGGCAAAGCGTCGCACGCGTTCATCGAGTTCACCATAGCTCAGTTCATGATGGTCATCACGATAAGCCAAGCGCTGTTTGCGTCCGGCGTTCAGACTGAGGATGTGGCGTGCGAAGTTGAAGCGCACGGGAAGTGGTGGTCGCGCTGCGTCCATGCAAGTCTCCTGTTACGACAAGCTATTTTTTTGTGGTGCTGGCTGTCGTGGGTGCATCAACACGCTGAGCTGTAGCAGCAGATGAGCGTGTCTTTAAAACGATTTAATAATTCAGTGGCGTGCTGTTTTGTTTCACGATATCCAGCGCGGCGCTGGGTCCCTGTATCGCACTCTTGCGATGGTAAAAAGCCAGCGCGCGCAAGCCGCCCAGCTCTTCACCACCACCAGCGCGTCCAGGGCCGCCGTGTATCGACGCGGGCATAACATTGCCATGGCCGGTGTGTGTCTTGGCGACTTCCGGACTGACCAAATGCACACGACCATGCGATGTCGCGAGTTCGTGTGCGGCGCTGGCCATCCATGCGTTGTCAGCACTATAGACGGAGGCCACCAGTGAGCCCAGCCCGCGATGCGCAATATCCATTGCATGCGCGAGATCGCGATATCCCATCAATGAAGAGACCGGGCCGAATACTTCGAGATCATGAACTTTGGTGGCCGCATCCGTATCACGTACACCGAGCAGGGTAGGAGCCACGCAGGCCGAACGTTCATCAGCGTCCAGCAGGGGTTGTGCGCTGCCGTCAAACAATGTGGTGGATTCGTTTTTGAGCTGAGCCAGACCTGCCTGAACACTGTCATATTGTTCGCGGCTGACCAGTGCACCCATACCGGTCTCTGGATTGCGAGGATCACCGGTACGGATGGCGGCAAGTTTGCCAGCAGCGGCTTCAGCGACTGCATGCAGATAACCTTTGGGTACCAGTGCACGACGCGGCGCGGTGCAGCGCTGACCACTCTTGATGGTCATGTCGCGTACCAGATTGTCGACATACAGGTTGAACGCCTCAGTTCCTGGGGCAGCATCTTCGGCAAGTATCGTGACGTTGAGACTGTCGGCTTCAATGTTCACGCGCACCGAATCGCGCGCTATGGAGGGGTGACTGCGGATTTTAGTTGCGGTATCAGCAGAACCCGTAAATGACATTACATCGAAGGGAGTGAGTGCATCCAGCAAGCCTGTTGAATTACCGCAGACGATGGACAGCGCCCCTGGTGGCAGCAGCCCGGCTTCGATGACATCGGCCACCATTCGGTGAGTAAGCCATGCGGTCACAGTGGCCGGCTTAATGACGACGGGCACGCCCGACAACAGCGCGGGTGCGGCTTTCTCCCACAAACCCCAGCTCGGAAAATTGAATGCGTTGATGAACAAGGCCAAGCCTCGCACCGGCACCATCAGGTGCTGCGATTGGAATAACTGGTCTTTTGACATGACGGCGGCGGCGCCATCCGAAAGTGACTTTGCATCGCCCAGGCCAGCCCCCAGTTTGGCGTAATAGCCCAGCGTGAAGAGGCCACCGTCGACATCGACACCGGAATCGGCTTTTGTGGTGCCTGAATTTGCCAGCGAGATCGCGTAGTACTCATCGCGTTTGGATTGCATCAGCTTGACCATCTCGGAGAGCATCGCGGCACGTTGCGCGTAGCTCATGGCTTTCAGTGCCTGACCACCTTCCTTGCGCGCAAAGTCGAAGGCCTGAGGTAGACCTTCCGCTGCGCCGCCGGTTTGCGCCAAGGTCTCGCCCGTAATGGGGTCGAGCAGGGTATGCACTGCCGGGGATGGGGATTGCCATTGGCCGCCAAGATAATTCGAGAGAAAGGTCGTCATGAGATCGGGATGGGTTGATGAATAGGGTCAGGAACAATGTGACCTGTTGCGTTGGTGTCGGTCAGGGTTTAGCTGGCTTGCTCATGGCCTTTCGGCCAAGTGCAGGATTGCTGAGTTTGAAGTAATGAATTTATAATGCATCAACTTTTAGTGTAAGTGCAATATCTTGCGTGCGTCAAGCCAGTATAAAGGCGGCGCACCATCACTCCGCCCCCAATGACAATACCATCCACCGATAACGACAAAGACCCTTTCCTGGTCGCGTTGGGCGAGCGCCTCAAGCTGCTGCGTGCCCGGCGTGGCCTCACCCGCAAGGCGCTGGCTCAGTTGGCTGATGTATCGGAGCGCCATGTGGCTAACGTCGAGTCGGGCGTGGGAAATGCGTCTATCCAGTTTCTACGTCAGCTGTGCACCGTGTTGAACTGTTCACTGGCCGAAATGACGGGTGACGAAACTGCCTCCTCACCCGATTGGTTGATGATTCGCGAAATCCTGCGTGGCCGAAGTGAAGAGGCTTTGGCGCGGGCTCGCGGCGTTTTGAGTGAATTGTTCGATTCGCCAGCCAGTGAAAGCTCGCGTCGTCAGCGGATTGCACTGGTTGGATTGCGTGGCGCCGGTAAATCCAGTCTGGGGCGCTTGCTTGGCCGGCATTTGAATGTGCCTTTTATTGAATTGTCAGCACAAATCGAGCAACTCGCGGGCTGCAGTATCGCGGAGATTCATGCCTTATATGGTCAGACGGCTTATCGTCGCTACGAGCAAAGGGCGCTGGAAGAAGTCATCCGGCATCACGCACAAGCCGTGATCGCTACACCGGGCGGCATCGTCTCCGAGCCGGCTACTTTTAATGTGCTGCTCTCGCATTGCTACACCGTCTGGCTCAGGGCTTCACCAGAAGAGCACATGAACCGAGTGCTGGCACAAGGCGACCGTCGTCCCATGTCGGGCAATCGGGAGGCGATGGAGGACCTGAAACGCATTCTCGAAAGTCGTGCCCAGTTTTATTCCAAAGCAGATCATCTGTTTGATACCAGTGACATGACGCTTGATGTCGCATTCAATCGACTCTCCAGCCTCCTGGCGTCCTGAAACCTTCCCCCATCCGTTCAGAGTGCCTGACGGTGTGATACGCACACCACATAAAAATCCAGAACGAATCTTGGTAGTTCCTTCCAGATGTATTTCTAATGTGTCCGTTGGGAACCATTTCGGGTAGACATCCACCTATCCCGTGCCCCCAACGGTGCAGGCTTTCCTTGATTTACCGACGAATTTCGGAAAAAAGCACCTTAGTAATCACCGGATTCAAGACACATCAATCGCTCATGAACGCTACCCATCACCCGATATCGCATCTGGTGCGAGACACTTCACTCAACGATGCGACGCAGCCCGTTCAAGCAAGTGCATCCATACCTGCTGTTGATCTCGGTCCGAATGTACGACCGGGCGAAGCACTGCAGGTGCTATACATTACCTCTGCGAAAGATTTTCCGGAAGAAGTTGAAGCGATGGAAGAGAGTTTCGATCGGCACCAGCTGAATGCCGGTCTTCTGGATCTCGGGGATATCGAGGGCGCTGATGAAGTGGAGAAGCAACGCGACCTCGAGTCACAGATCGCACTCTTGCACAAAGAGGGGCGAATAAATGATGCGACCTTGGTGATCATTAGCATGCATGGCGATGACGAGGTGGCACCTGCAGATCACGATGCCCCTTCGAACAACGTGAGTGATGGCGTCGAAAATGCACCTGACAAAAATAAGGTTAAAATCAAAAACTATATGCTCAGTGTCCTTGGTGGCGCTTTGAAAATTGATTTTCAGTGGTTGATCTCCCGTGTACGGAACACCATGGGTGATGGTGTTCCGTATAAAGGTCAAATACACCTGATCGCGTGCGGAGCAAAGCGGTGTATGGATTTGGTTGCCGATGATGGGTTTAGTTATGTTGCTTATGGTGGCAAGAAAAGTGTCTACGTCCTCGATGGACAGATTACTTCTCTGGCAGTGATTGATCTGCTGGGTCAGTGTCATCGGGATCGGATCGCATTTCCGACACCTGAAAAAATCGCAGAGCATGCGGCATCGATCAGTGGAGCGACAGTCTCCTTCAAAACGCTAACCCAATCAGCGTCTTTCTCGGCGCTCAAATCCAACCCCCAGCCCATGGTGATTACTAGGGCTGGCAAAGAGGGCTTAGCAACGAAGGCGGCGCGGGTTCTGGAAGAAAAGTTGGCGCACGGAAGTGCTTCTGCCGTTAAAAAAACGATAGAGAAATTTGGCGAAGATATTTGGATACACCTCGACGAGCAATCAATTTTTGAAGTGGTTGAGTCCGGCAGGGATGTCGTCAAGAAATTGACAGTGCTAGCGGATCATAATTGGCCTTTGGATGTTGTAGATGACGAGGGAAATTCACTACTGCATCTCGCTGCAGAGACGGAAGATCTGGAGCTGATTGATTTTTGTTTGGATGCTGAACTAAATATCAATGCAAAAAATAAGGCAGGTGAAAGGCCATTGCACGTTGCTGTGTCAGCGGGATCTGTCGGTGCGGTCAGGCGTCTGGTCAAGGCCGGGGCAAATCCGAGTACGTGGTTTATCTTCGGGGATGAAAAATACAATCTCCTTCACATCGCGATTGGATTTAGAAATAAGGAAGTCATTAAAGCCATGCTGGAATCACCTCTTTTGGAAATCAACGCAGTCACGGGCTATGGAAAAAAATCTGCGCTACATTTCGCCGCAGAGATGGGTAACAGCAGGGCAATCGGTTTGCTCGCGGCCAAGCGCGCAGATTTGAACATCAAGGACAAAAATGGCGATACGCCGCTTCAGCTTGCGCTGAAGCTCGGAAAAATGGAAGCTTCGAAAGCTTTGCAGGAAGCCGGGGCAATCTGAGGCCCAAGGCGACTTGTGGTCATCGCCGTCGGCGTCTCCCTGCATCTATGTGTTGAGATTAGAGTTTTGCCGGACCAGATTTAATCGTCGGTTCACGCTTTGCAATGATGGCATCCCCAACCCGGCTTCCCGATTTGCGGCCAAGTTGATCCAGAATAAACCGGC
>CANKWG010000122.1 GCA_947487325.1 Oxalobacteraceae bacterium
CGAGCCGGATCTGACCGCACTGTATGCGACGCTTCCCGAGCGCGGGATACAGGTGGTCATGCCGGTCGTACTGGAAAAAAATCAGCCTTTGCACTTCGTTCAATGGCAGGCCGGCGATGCACTGGAGCGCGACGCCAGCGGAACTCTGGCCCCAACAAATCGGAATCATTTTGTGAAACCTGATGCGATTCTCGCGCCTTGTGTGGGTTACAACGACGCGCGGTACCGGTTGGGCTATGGCGGCGGTTATTTCGATCGCACCCTCGCGCAATCGCCTCGACCGCTGGCCATCGGCATTGCGTATTCGATCACGAAAGCCGACTTTCCGGCAGACGTTTTTGATATTCCGTTGGATGTGATCCTGACCGACTGATCAACGTCCCGCAATGCGCTTCCAGATCGCAATCGTTGGGGCTGCCTGGTTCAATGTGTAAAAGTGCAACCCAGGTGCTCCGCCAGCAATCAGCCGATCACACATCTGCGTGACTACATCCAAACCGAAAGCGCGAATAGAAGCGCTGTCATCGCCAAAGCTGGCAAGTTTCAGGCGAATCCAGCGCGGTATCTCTGCGCCACACATGTCGGAGAAACGCATGAGCTGTGTGTAATTGGTAATGGGCATGATGCCGGCAACGACGGGTACATCGACACCGGCTTTGTGTAGCTCATCAACGAAACGGAAATAGGCATCCGCGTTATAAAAATACTGCGTGATCGCCGAGTTAGCACCCGCTTTGATCTTGCGAATGAAATTCTGCAGATCATCTTGCGGTGAGCGCGCCTGCGGATGCATCTCGGGGTATGCGGCGGCTTCAATGTGAAACCAATCACCGGTTTCAGCGCGAATGAATTCGATCAGCTCGCTGGCGTGACTGAACTCACCGGATAGGCCGCCGAAACCGCTGGGCAGATCGCCTCGCAAGGCAACGATGTGGCGTATGCCATGTGATTTGTATTCAGTGATGATCTCGCGCAACTCGGCGCGACTGCGTCCTATGCAGGACAAATGCGGCGCGGCCTTGTGACCTTCGCGTTGAATTTCCAGTACGGTGTCGCGCGTACCCGCCTGAGTCGAGCCGGCAGCACCAAACGTAACCGAGAAATACTCCGGCCCGAGTTCGGCGAGTTGCACGCGTGCCGCGCGCAGTTTGTCCGCACCCTCGGTAGTCTTGGGCGGGAAGAATTCCATACTGATATCGGGCGTATTCAAAGCGGGAGCAGTCATTGGATGAATCACTTTTTTCGTATCAAGATAGCCGACAGCAGCCAGGACAGCAGGCTGTAGACAAATGCAGCAAGCACGGCAGCACCAAATCCTGCGACCTGAAAACCAGAGACCAGATCAGCGACCGCCCAGAACATCAGGCCGTTGATCACAAATACAAACAAGCCGAGCGTCAGGAAAGTCACCGGCAGCGTGAGCAAAATCAGCACGGGGCGAATCAGCGTATTGACCAGCCCGAGAACCAAGGCTGCGATCAGCGCGGTAGTGAAACTGTCGACTTGCACGGAGTCGAGCAAATGGGGCAGCGCGAAAATCGCGACCGTATTGATCAGCCAAAGAAGCAGCAGGCGCATGTGTGACGCGTGTGGTTCGCGCGTGAGCGAAGTCGTTAAAGGAATCCGTGCATCACCGGGCTTCGTGAGCCCGGTGATGCAGAATCCATACTGCGATTAGTAGCGATAGTGTTCCGGCTTGAACGGACCCTGCGTAGTCACACCGATGTAGGCCGCTTGTTCCGCGGACAATTCCGTAAGCTGCGCATTGAGCGTTTTGAGCTGCAGACGCGCGACTTTTTCATCGAGATGCTTAGGCAAGGTGTAAACACCGATCGGATACGCCTTGGTGTTGGTGAACAGTTCAATCTGCGCAATCGTCTGGTTCGCAAACGACGAGCTCATCACATACGATGGGTGACCCGTGCCGCAACCCAGATTCACCAGACGACCTTCGGCGAGCAGAATGATGCGCTTGCCATCGGGGAAGATCACGTGATCGACTTGAGGCTTGATGTTTTCCCAGGTGTACTGCTTCAGCGCGACGACTTCGATTTCATTGTCGAAGTGACCGATGTTGCAGACGATGGCCTGGTCTTTCATCTTCGCCATGTGCTCATGCGTGATCACATGGTAGTTGCCGGTGGCGGTCACGAAGATGTCGGCGTGTTCGGCCGCATAGTCCATGGTTACGACGCGATAGCCTTCCATTGCTGCCTGCAGCGCGCAGATAGGATCGATTTCGGTGACCCAGACTTGCGCAGACAAAGCGCGCAGCGCTTGTGCAGAGCCCTTGCCCACGTCGCCATAACCCGCAACGACGGCGACTTTACCGGCGATCATGACGTCAGTTGCACGCTTGATGGCATCGACCAGCGATTCACGGCAGCCGTACAGGTTGTCGAACTTGGACTTGGTAACCGAGTCGTTGACATTAATCGCGGGGAAAGCCAGCTTGCCTTCTTTGTGCATCTGATACAGGCGATGCACACCGGTCGTGGTCTCTTCAGTCACGCCGATGATCTGCGCCAGACGAGTGGAGTACCAAGTCTTGTCGGTCGCGAGTTTTTTCTTGATCGAGTTGAACAGGCAAATCGATTCTTCTGAATCCGGATGATCCAGCACGCTGATATCTTTCTCAGCGCGTGTGCCCAGATGCAGCAGCAAAGTAGCATCGCCACCATCATCCAGAATCATGTTGGAGTAACCACCGTCTGGCCACTCAAAAATACGATGGGTGTAGTCCCAGTACTCGTCGAGTGTTTCGCCTTTGTACGCAAAAACCGGCGTGCCAGCGGCTGCGATAGCAGCGGCTGCGTGATCCTGTGTGGAGTAGATGTTGCACGATGCCCAGCGAACTTGCGCGCCCAAGGCTTCGAGCGTCTGAATAAGCACGGCCGTCTGGATGGTCATGTGCAGGGAACCTGTCACGCGCGCGCCTTTGAGCGGTTGCTTGGCAGCGAATTCCGCACGAATGGCCATCAGGCCAGGCATTTCAGTTTCGGCAATGCGCATTTCCTTGTTGCCAAAGTCAGCGAGGCTGATATCTGCAACGTGGTAGTCGTGGGTACTTGAGTTTTTTAATACGGCGCTCATCACGCTCTCCTTTCAATTGAAAAAAAGTAACGTGAGCGCGGTTGCGGTGAAGACTGACCAAGCCTGGCGAAATTCTGATGATTTCGTCGCAACGCTCCTTGGCAGGGCAATATTCTAACTGAAAATTCCATGACGTCGTGCACGCGCGCGAAAAACCGCCCAAACCAGACCGGAGAGCGCGCCATAGCCATGCGCAATCGTGACTACCGACGTCTCACTGAACGCATACGAGGGCAAAACAAGCTTGATCGCCAGCAGCAAGAGCGCAGCGCTAGCCACTCTGTCGCCAGTTCGGCACCACCATGCCGTGGCGCAGCCCGCCCACAAACCATGCAAAAGGCCGGACAAGCCGGCGTACCAAACAATCGCTGGCGCAAACCACCACAACAGAAAGCTGGTGGCGGCGGCTGTCCCTACCGATAGCGCGCAGGCTTCCGCCAGTCCAAGCTCATCCCAAACGTATTCACAGATGACGAGCAGTCCCAGCAAATTGGTCAGGCAATGCCGAACACTCAAATGCACGAAGTGCCCGCTTATCCAGCGCCACACTTGTCCATCGGCGATCTCTGCACGCTTCCACATCAGCGTGTCGGTGGCCGCGGGCCAAGCGAGCATGAGCAGCGAAATCAGCGAGACGATGGCTGCGAACTGCCAGCGCGCTGAATGGCGTGCATCCATCAGTGCCGACGAATACGTCGCCCAAGTGCCAGCAGCGCCAGCGACCACAAGATGAGGTCACCGTCCAGACTGCCGCCACCGCCGCCGCTGCTGGCTATGGGCGCATTGATGGTTCCGACGCCTCCGACGTTTCCGATGCCTCCGGTATTGCCAATCGCATCACTGACGGTCACCGTCAACTCGGCTTGCGCGCTCTCACCATACGCATCGCTGGCGTACCAGGGAATGCGGTAGCTACCCACAGGTGCAGTGCCGCTCCAATCAAACAAGCCTGTTGCGGACAGACTAGCGCCCTCGGGAAGAGCGCCTGCATGAAACACCAGCGCGTCGCCGTCGACATCGGTGGCTCGTAATTGCAGTTGTAATCGACTGCCCCAGCCAAGCTGCTGCTCTGCCACGGGCTCAGTCACCGGCAGGTTGTTGATGCGAACGCTGGCTGATGCAGTCGCAATGGCACCTGCGCTGTCGATGGCTTCGAGGGTGAAAACATAACGACCCAGCGCCGGTGCGATGAAACTTGCCACAGGCTGATCGGCATTAAGCAAGCTGACACTGGCCGGGTTCGAAGTAGCAGCTCGCCACTGGTAACTTACAATAGGATGGCCATCGGCAGTTCTGACGCTGCCACGCAGCAGGACATTCGCCGCTGGTGCGACCACCTGACTGTCGGTCTCCATTTGTATTACGGGGCCGCGCGCGCTCAGTGCGTTCAGCGTGGCCAGCGCATCCAGCAAACCTGCGCCGCACAGACCTGCATTAGCAACAAGCGCGCACGCACCGCTGGGTGGCGTTGGTCGTGCGGACGCACGCAGCATGGAAATGATTTCAGCGCGGTCCAGCGATGCGTTCAGTGAGAGCATCAGCGCAATCGTGCCGGCCACATGCGGTGCCGCCATGCTGGTGCCAATTTTCCATGCGCCTGTATCCAGCCCCGGGGTCGTGGTGCCAGCATTCCCCAAGGAGTACACCGCCGCGCCATTGCTGCTGTAAATGGAAAAGCAATCGGTCGCGAGCGTGCCGCAACCACCACCGGGCGCGCTGACGATTACCTCGGGCCCGATGTTGGCGTATTCGGCATTGTCGCCATCAACGGCATGCGCAGTGATGGCCAGCGCACCTCGGCAATTGGCGGGCTGATTAACGGCACTAGAAGCACCATTGCCAGATGAAATGACTACTATCGCGCCAAGCGCATTCACATCGTCGATCGCTCGTTGAAACGCATCGGAGCACGTGCCTGAACTGCCCAGACTGAGATTGATGATGCGCGCCGGGTAGGCATTGTGTGGCACGTTGGGCACATCAATTCCAGCAGCCCAACGCAGGGCATCGGCGATGTCGGAGGTATAGCCACCACATTTGCCGAGTACGCGCACCGGCAAAATGCGGACATGCGGCGCAATCCCTGTGCCATACAAACCATTGTTCATCAGCGCGGCGATGATGCCCATCACGTGCGTGCCGTGCCAGCTTGAATGACTCGCCGCAGATCCGCGAGCACATTCGCCTGCTGCCACGAAATCGCCCGGATCGCTGGCATCGGCGTCGCGCCCATCACCATCGTTAGCGGTTGATGCATAGGAAATGAAATCGTAGCCCGGCAGCATGGACTGCAGATCCGCATGCGGACGGTAGCCAGTATCGAGTACAGCGACATTAATAGTTTCGCTGCCCAAGGTCAGACCCCAGCTGCCCGGCAGGTCCGCACCGCCAAAGTTGTTGCCAGTCGGCGCCATGTAATGCCACTGCCCGGGTGAGGCGCTGTACGCAGGATCATTGGGCAGCACACTGTCGGCTTGCATCATCAGATCAAGCTCGGCATTCATCACTTCACCGCTATGCCGCAAACGCGCCGCGATGGCACGGGCCTCGCTCGAAGTGACGGGCGCATTAAGTCGAAGCAGATGCGCGCGCCCCGACAACTTGCGATCCAACGTCATAGGTACATTGGCCAGCGCGGCCAGCCGCGCGGTTTTACCTTGCGTGAGTTGCGCATCGATTTTGCTGCCGCGCATTGGATGAGGCGTCACGATCAGTCGGTCAATCAGAGGCTCAAACTTTGGCGTCGGCGGCAAGCGAGAACCGGCTTTACGCGGCGGTGCTGTCTGAGCAATCGAAGATGTCAGCACAAACGATAACGACAAACAGAAAAGAAGAATCGATGCGCGCAGACGATGCTGCGCAAAATGAAGGTGCATGAATATCGCTGATGCCCGTTTGTTTTAAGCAAGCACGACTCTAGCAGCGAGGAAATCATTTACGGTTACATCATGCAAATCTGTACACGGTATATTTAAAACATGACATTACATCAATCAGCGGCATGAGCTGCACAGCGCATGTGCGCGAGCCTTCAGCATGAAGGTGCTTGCATCACAAGATAATCTTTTGAATCGAAGATCGAAGACGAAAAAAAACGGGCAAGCGATGCTTGCCCGTTTTTGTATTACGCGACGCTGATTTACAAACCAGCTGCCGCCTTGAGTGCCGCTGCTTTGTCGGAACGCTCCCAGCTGAACTCGGGCTCTTCGCGACCGAAGTGACCATAGGCTGCTGTCTTGCAGTAGATAGGACGCAGCAGATCCAGCATTTGCACGATGCCTTTCGGACGCAGATCGAAGTGCTCGCTGACGAGTGCCGCAATTTTTTCATCACTGATCTTGCCGGTGCCGAAGGTGGTGACCATCACCGACGTTGGCTTGGCGATACCGATAGCGTAGGAAATCTGAATCTGTGCGCGCTCGGCCAAACCAGCAGCCACGATGTTTTTCGCGACATAACGACCGGCATACGCAGCCGAGCGATCCACTTTCGATGGATCCTTGCCAGAGAAAGCGCCGCCGCCGTGAGGGGCCGCACCGCCGTAGGTGTCGACAATGATCTTGCGGCCAGTGAGACCGCAATCACCCTGCGGACCGCCGATGACGAAACGACCAGTGGGGTTGATCAGGAAGCGCGTGTCTTTCAGCCATTCCTTAGGCACGACGGGCTTGATGATCATTTCGATCGCCGCTTCCTCGATCTGCTTGTGCTCCATCTCAGGTGCGTGCTGGGTCGAGAGGACGATCGTGTCGATACCGACCGGCTTGCCATTCACGTATTTCAGCGTGACCTGCGATTTCGCATCCGGACGCAGCCAAGGCAGACGACCATCCTTGCGCAACTGCGACTGGCGCTCGACGATTCGGTGCGAGTAGTGAATAGCAGCCGGCATCAGTTCTGG
>CANKWG010000123.1 GCA_947487325.1 Oxalobacteraceae bacterium
ACAATACCGATGAGGCCGTGATGCCAATCTGGGTTGAACAGACAGAGCGTGGCATTGTCATGCACTTCGATGTTTTCCAGCGAGGCGAGTGCGGCTTCCTGCATGCCGGCTTCGATATCGCGCCGCTCGCGATTGATGTGGTCGAGCTGATGGGCAATTTCCCAAGCACGGTCGGTATCATCGGTGAGCAGGCATTCAATACCAAGCGACATATCGGCCAGTCGGCCGGCTGCATTAAGCCGCGGCCCGGCAGCAAAACCCAGATCAAACGGTGTGGCCTTGCGCACGTCGCGGCTAGCGACTGAAAACAATGCCGCAATACCGGGATGGGCGCGTCCCGAGCGTATACGTGAGAGACCTTGCGCGACCAGAATGCGGTTGTTCGCATCCAGTCGCACCACATCTGCGACGGTACCCAGTGCGACCAGATCTAGCAAGTTATCCAGCCGGGGTTGATTGCTGACGTCAAAGCGGCCACGCTGGCGTAATTCCGCGCGCAATGCGAGCAGCGTGTAAAACATCACGCCCACGCCCGCCAGATTCTTGCTGGGGAAGCCGCAGCCGGGCTGATTCGGGTTGACGATTACGGCGGCATCGGGAAGGGTGTCGGCAGGCAGGTGATGGTCAGTGATGAGCACATCGATACCGCGCCGCTTTGCCTCGGCCACACCGTCGATGCTGGCGATACCGTTATCCACCGTGACGATGATGTCCGGCGATTTGGCTTGTGCAGTGAGTGCGACGATTTCAGGGGTCAGGCCGTAGCCGTATTCGAAGCGGTTGGGTACGATGTAATCGACTCTCGCACCCAGGGCCCGCAAACCGCGGATCGCGACCGCACAGGCGGTTGCGCCATCGCAATCGTAGTCGGCCACTACTACGATGGCTTTTCCTGCTTCGATGGCATTGGCAAGAAATGTCGCTGCCTTGTCCATGTGCAGCAAATCCGAGGGTGCGATCAGGGCATCTAGTTTTGTGGACAGCTCCCGAGTTTCGGTGAGGCCTCGTGCAGCCATCAGTCGCGCCATGACCGGATGCAGGCCTTGCTCGGCAAGCAAGGCCGCCTGACGAACGGCGTAAGTGCGGGAAACGATGCGGGTCATGGAGCGAGGCGGGCGAGCGAAGCGCGGATCCAGAATTTTCTCATGGATGAACGTCGAAGCTGCCATTCGATTGCGCGCGTGCTGTCGGTTAACACCAGTGTGATGCCATCGATCGCGCCCTGTTTTAGTTGTGTCAGCAGTGGCGTGAATTGGCTGGCATCGAGTTTGGCCATCGCTGCAAGCCAGCCAGACCAGTCGCCGGCGAGCGCGGGCTCGATCAGTGCGTCCAGGAGGCGGAGTTCAGTGTCGTTGGATATGTCTGCGGCAGATTGTCCAAGGCTGCAGCGGGCCAGCTCTCGCAGGCCGGCCAGTTGAGTTTGCTCTTGCTCTTTCGCAGTCTGTCCGTGAAGTCCGGCTGAACCACCCCAGAGCCAAAGCGCATTGATGCGTCGCTCGCCGCGCTGCTCACGCGCGTCATTGACGGCATGGGTGTGCCACAGCATTTGGACTTCGTTGTGCAGGCGGCGCCAGTCGCGCTCACCCGGTCCCCGAGGCAGCCAAACGTCAATATTGTGTCCGCAGGCGGCATCCGGACTGCAGGTTCGCAGCTCGGACCACGCATCAGCGCGCAGGAACCAGTGGCGGGCATCACCGTAGCGCAGCGTGTAGCCCAGTTCTTCGAACAAGGGATGCGCAGCGTCAAATAGCGTCCGCGACGTGGCGTCGTCCAGGGTGAGCTGGCGTCGGTCGGTCAGCACCAGATGATCGCGCGCGACATGAAAATGCGCGGGCTCGAGTACGAACCAGTATCCCGGCTCGGTGGTCAGTCCCAGCTGGTGCATCAGCGCACTAGAGACGGCGGGGCTGCTGTCCTGCCGGCTTCCGATGAGCCATTGCTCATGCGGCAGCAGCGGCGCATAAGGCTCAAAAGCATCACGACGGACAGCACTGGCGTGCGAGAGCAATTGCGCCAGCGAAGGTGCTTGCAGCGTGGCCAGCAGGTCTTTGGCATGTTCGGTCGGCGCCAGCGCGAAGGGAAGGATCAAGGTTGGATGAGGCATGATGCCATTCTAAAGGCTGCTGACAGGTAATCGGGTTTTGTCGCGAACCCTCGACTATGGCAAACTGCCGCCTTGTTTGCGGATACCCGCGTTCCGGAGCCATTTTTGGGCCTTTTCAAGAACCTGCCGTTTGAATGGATGATCGGCCTGCGCTACACCCGCGCCAGTCGGCGTAGTTCGCGTGACAGCTTCATCTCGTTTATTTCCCTGATTTCCATGGCCGGCATCGCATTGGGTGTTGCAGCGCTGATCGTTGTGCTCTCGGTGATGAATGGTTTCCAGAAAGAGGTGCGCGATCGCATGCTGTCGGTACTCTCGCACATCGAAGTCTTCGATGCCTCGGGCAGTTTGCCCGATTGGCAGGCGACCGCAGCCCAGGCACTAAAGCATCCAGAGGTGCTCGGCGCAGCGCCCTATGTCGAAGCGCAGGCGATGGTGATTCGTGACGACACGGTACGCGGCATCATGGTGCGCGGCATTCTGCCTTCGGAAGAACCCAAGGTCTCCGACGTTGCATCTCAGGTCGTAGTCGGAAGCTTGTCCGATTTGAGACCCGGTGAATTCAATGTTGTGTTGGGCAGCGAACTGGCACGCAGCCTGCGTTTGAAAATCGGTGACAAGCTCACCCTGATCGCGCCGCAAGGGCAGGTGACGCCTGCCGGCGTGTTACCGCGACTCAAACAATTCAACGTGGTCGGTATTTTTGAAGCAGGGCATTATGAATACGATGCTTCGCTGGCCTTTATTGATATCCAGGATGCCGAGCGCATGTTCCGTCAGGCAGGGCCCACGGGTCTGCGTCTTAAAGTCGCGGATATGCAGCGAGCGCCGGAGGTTGCCATTGATTTATCCGTGACGCTGACCGGTAGCTTGTATCTCCGCGACTGGTCTCAGCAGAATCGCAACTGGTTTGCTGCGGTTCAAACAGAAAAGCGGATGATGTTCATCATCCTCACGTTGATCATTGCGGTAGCCGCCTTCAACCTGGTGTCTACGCTCGTGATGACGGTCACGGACACACAGGCCGACATCGCCATCCTGAGAACTCTGGGTGCATCGCCCGCGTCGATCATGAAAATCTTCATCATTCAGGGTGCGCTGGTGGGCTTTATTGGTACCGCGATTGGTGTGGGTCTGGGTGTTTTGGTGGCGCTGAATGTGGATGTAATCGTGCCTTTCATTGAGTCGCTGTTTGGTGTGCAATTCCTGCCGCGCGATATTTACCTGATCAGCGCGCTGCCTTCTGATTTGCGCTGGCCAGACGTCTGGCGTATCGGCGGCATGGCGCTGACGCTGGCCTTCCTTGCAACTCTTTATCCCAGCTGGCGCGCCGCACGCGTGCGACCAGCGGATGCGCTGCGCTATGAATAATCCGAATCTGTCTGGGAGCGATCTGGTGCTGTCCTGCGAAGGACTCGGCAAGCATTTCACGCAGGGTCGCGACAAACTGACGGTGCTGGAGAACATCGACTTTTCTGTGAGCAAGGGAGAGCGGGTGGCGATTGTGGGCGTGTCGGGTTCCGGCAAATCGACATTGCTGCACTTGCTGGGTGGTCTCGATATGCCAACGGCCGGTAGTGTGCATCTGCTGGGTCATGATCTGGCCACGCTTTCTGATAGCGCGCGCGGTGATTTGCGCAACCAATCGCTCGGTTTCGTGTACCAGTTTCATCATTTGTTGCCGGAGTTTTCTGCGCTGGATAATGTAGCCATGCCCTTGCTGATCCGCCGTCAATCGCGTATCGAAGCCCGTGCAGCGGCGGCTGCGCTGCTTGAGCGAGTGGGCCTTTCGGCCAGACTGTCGCATTTACCGGGCGAGCTGTCCGGCGGAGAACGTCAGCGTGTCGCACTGGCGCGTGCGCTGGTGACCCAGCCTGCGTGTGTGTTGGCAGATGAGCCCACTGGCAATCTGGACAGACACACGGCACATCAGGTATTCGCGCTGATGCTCGAGCTTGCACAGACGATGGGTACGGCCTTCGTTATCGTCACGCATGATGCTGAGCTGGCGCAGCGTTGCGACCGCAAGATGCAACTGTCGGATCAGGGCTTGCAGCAGGACGCTGGCTGACGCAAGAGCGCTATGTTTATCGACAGTCATTGCCATTTGGATGCTAGTGAGTTCGGTGATGCGGCCACTCAAATAGCAGAGCAAGCCCGAATAGCGGGTGTGTCGTGGATTATTGTTCCAGCAGTCGAGCGTGCCAATTTCGATAAAGTAGCAAACCTGTCAGCAACACTGCCTTCTTGTGTTTATGCGCTGGGTATACATCCAATTTATGTACCCGACGCGGCCGAAGAGGATCTGGGTGTATTACGCGAACGCGTACAGCGCGCCATCAACGATGATCATTTTGTGGCGATTGGTGAAATCGGTTTGGATTTTTTCATACCCGAGCTAACCGCAGCGCCGATGCGCGCGAAGCAGGAATTTTTTTATAGCGAACAGTTAAGGATTGCGCGCGATTTCGATTTACCTGTCATTTTGCACGTGCGGCGGTCGCAGGATACGTTACTCAAGTACCTGAGACGCATCCAGGTAATAGGCGGTATTGCGCATGCCTTCAACGGTAGCGCGCAACAGGCGCAGGCTTTCATTGATCTGGGTTTTGTCTTGGGTTTTGGTGGCGCAATGACCTTTACCCGAGCCTTGCAGATACGTCGTCTCGCGACCTCGCTGCCGCTGTCGGCGCTAGTGCTGGAGACCGATGCACCGGATATCTCCCCCGCATGGCTGCATCCGGCGATGAACTCGCCGGCGCAGACACCTCTTATTGCTGCGGTATTGGCCGAGCTGCGTGGCCAATCACTGTCAGATATCGCGCAACAGACAACAGACAATGTCGCGCGCGTTCTGCCCCGCCTTGGCAGCCTCATGATGGCCTGATTGCGCGCGTTCGCTCTGGGGTTGCTGGCAGGCGTCTTCTGGCTGCAATCTCAGGCCGTATTGCCCGATGCGGTTGCTTGCGCAGGTTTGGTGCTGATCGCCATTGTCTGTGTGCCGCTTGCGCATCGTCTGGCTCGACGCAAGCTGAATCAAATCACGATACCCCATTTGTCATTGCGTGCTGTGGCCGGTATTGCTTTCACGATCGCCATCGGTATCGCTATTGGCATCGGATGGTCTGGGCTGTTCGCGCATGTTCGACTGAACGAAGCATTACCCGCGGCACTCGAGGGTCGAGATCTGCAAGTGATCGGGGTCGTGGATAGCTTGCCGGATGCAGTGGCAAGGGGTGTCCGGTTCCGTTTGCATGTGGACAGTGCGCACCTTCCCGGTGGTGAGAGAGTCAAGATTCCCGAATTGCTGTCGGTGGGCTGGTACGCAGATAATGCGCAGAGCCCGCCCGTGGTGCGTCCGGGGCAGCGCTGGGAATTCACACTGAGGCTTCGTCTGCCGCACGGCCATGTAAACCCGGATGGTTTTGATTACGAGGCCTGGTTACTTACCGAAGGCGTCCGTGCAACGGCTTATGTCCGTCCCGGCGCAAAAAAAATGCACGATGCGTTCGTGCCCAGTTTCACTGCTTACATTGGCCGCGCGCGGGATGTCTTGCGAGATCGTTTGCAGCAGGCATTGCCCGATGCCGAGTATGCCGGCGTGATCATTGCGCTGGTGATTGGCGATCAGCGTGGGGTGAGTCAGTCGGATTGGGATGTGTTCAATCGCACAGGCATTGGTCATCTGGTTTCCATCTCTGGATTACACATCACCATGATTGCCGCGCTATTTGGCGGTCTTGCACGCTGGCTATGGCGCCACTCTTTTTTCACGCGCGCGAATCTCCCGTTGCTACTACCTGCGCAAAAAGTTGGGGCGGCTGCGGGATTACTCACCGCGCTGGTGTACGTGGCGCTAGCCGGATTTGGCATACCGGCGCAGCGCACCTTGTTGATGCTGACCGTGGTGTCGCTTGCTCTCTGGCTGGGCCGGATAGCTTCGATATCGCATGTGCTGTGCCTGTCGATCACCGTCGTTTTACTGTGCGATCCCTGGGCTGTACTGTGGCCCGGTTTCTGGCTCTCATTTGTAGCGATCGCCTGCATTGTGTACGCATCCGTGGGCCGTACCGCAGCAAACAGGGGCGAATGGGATAGGGCTGAAGCAGGGACGACGTCTGCGACCGGCTTTCGCTCGTGGCTGAGACAATCACTTGCGGCAGCAACACGTACCCAATATGCGGTCACACTGGGTCTGGTGCCGTTGACGATGGCCCTGTTTGGTCAGATTTCGCTGATTGGCCCGCTGGCTAACGCGATTGCTATTCCGTTGGTCAGCTTTGTGATCACGCCCTTGTCGCTGGCCGGAAGCATTGCGCCTGCGCCCGTGTCGGTCTGGTGTCTGCAATTTGCGCATGCGCTGGTGAGCGCGCTGGCGCAATGCTTGCAATGGCTAAGCGAGACTTCGTTCGCTGTATGGCAGGCACCGCGTCCGGATGCGATGAGTGTGGTGTTGGCGATGGCAGGCACGCTTTGGCTACTTGCGCCGCGCGGCTGGCCTCTGCGATGGTTAGGTATGCTGGCCTGGCTGCCGATGCTCATGGCCAGGCCCGCGGCGCCGACACAAGGATTCTGGCTCACCGCATTCGATATTGGGCAGGGCAATGCGCTACTGATCGAAACCGCAAATCACCGCTTGCTATACGACACAGGGCCGGCGTATTCAAGCGAGTCTGACGGAGCAACGCGTGTATTGCTGCCTTATTTGCGCGCGCGCGGCATCGGTCAACTCAATGGTCTCATCATCTCGCACAGCGACAACGATCATGCCGGCGGTGCCGCCTCTGTGATCGAGGGTATTCCGATTAACTGGGTACGCTCCTCTCTCCCGGAGGATCATGCCTTGCTCAGGCAAATGCCTTCGCA
>CANKWG010000124.1 GCA_947487325.1 Oxalobacteraceae bacterium
CAGCGCGAAGTCGGCACCGGTTATTTCGATGCTGTGACTCAGGCGATTCAGCAAGGTCAGTCGTCGACTACTGCGCTGCATGGCTCAACTGAAGATGAGCAGTTCTTCGACAAGAAGGTTGCTTAATAGTTGTAAAGACACTCGCTCCCGGCTTTCGCCGGGAGCGAGTGGGGAATTCGGATCGCATGCGATCCGCCCACGCAGCAGTCATCACATGCAGGTGATGACGTTTGGTAAGCTAACCGGCATCCATTCGCCGTACCAGAGCTGCCCGAATACAGCGGCCCTTGCGTCCGAAATGAGTTTATAAAAGCTGCTGAACTCAAAATCGTCATCGCATGCAGGTGATGACGGTGGGAATTTTACGGTCGCCTCAACAACTACCGTCATCCCGGCGCAGGCCGGGATCCAGCGTCTTCCGTCGTGTACCAAAGGCCCAAAAGTCTTCCGTTGTGTACCAACACACTAAAAAAAGAAGGCCACACCTCACAAGGGCGTGGCCTTTTTTATCACCGTGACCAGACTTGGTAGAATCCGGCTTCACTTCTCTTCGTCCCCACCATGTTCAGCTACCGCCACGGTTTTCACGCAGGTAATCACGCCGATGTGCTCAAGCATTGCGTACTCACGCAACTGCTCGGCTATCTGAACCAGAAACCAGCTCCTTACATGGTGATTGATACCCATGCAGGCGCGGGTCTCTATCAGCTTGACAGCGATTACGCCACCAAGAGCGGTGAGTCTGAGGAGGGCGTGGCGCTGTTGTGGGGCAGGGACGACGTTCCGGCTGCCGTGAATGAATACCTGCAGGTCATCAGAGACATGAACCCCGCTGGTCGGCTGCGTCACTATCCCGGATCGCCATTTCTTGCTGAGCGTCTGATGCGTGATCAGGACCGATTGCGTGTCTTTGAGATGCACACCACGGATAGCAAGCTGTTGGCTGAAAATTTTCGAAAACTCGAAGCTCATGCGGCGGCTAACGGCCAAAAATCCAGCGCACGTGGTACGCGAGTGCAGTTGCAGCGTGCCGATGGCTTCGGTGGACTCAAAGCTTTGTTGCCACCGCCATCACGACGCGGCCTGATTCTGATAGATCCCTCGTATGAAGACAAAGACGACTATCGCAAGGTCAAGGTCGCCATCGAAGATGCGCAAAAACGTTTTGCAACCGGCACCTACGCCATCTGGTACCCGGTGTTGGGTCGACTCGAGTCGCAGCAATTACCGGAGCGTTTGAAACGCGTGGCAGCGTCCGAATGGTTAAACGTCACCTTGACGGTGGCCGGTCCGGCAGCGCAGGAGCAAGGGTTGCGCAGCAGTGGAATGTTCATCATCAATCCGCCCTGGACCCTGGAGGCGACGTTGAAGGACATCATGCCCTGGATGACGCAAGCCTTGGCGCAGGATGATGACGCGCGCTTTGTAATTCAGACGGGCAAGGCGGCAAAACCCCCGAAAGAACGGGCAGAATGAACAAAGCATTCGTCAAAGAATCTGATGGTGATGACGACGACGAGGGTGGTTTGCCACCGATCCCGCCGGGTGCCAAGAACTACATCACGCCTCAGGGGTATCAACGCATACGCGAAGAACTGCTGCAGCTTATTGATACCGAACGGCCTGAAGTCGTCAAAATCGTTCACTGGGCCGCCTCGAATGGGGACCGTTCCGAGAACGGTGACTACATCTACGGTAAGCGCCGGCTGCGCGAGATAGACCGCCGCATTCGCTTTCTTACCAAGCGACTTGACCTGGCCGAGGTGGTCGATCCCAGTATCCATCACGGCAGCGATCAGGTGTTTTTTGGAGCTACGGTAACTTATCTGAACGGTACTGGTAGCGAACAGAGCATAACCATCGTAGGCATTGACGAGCTTGATCCTCTCAAGGGCAAGATCAGCTGGGTGTCACCCGTGGCGCGCGCGCTGACCAAATCGCGCGAGGGCGACGTGATCACACTGACCACGCCTGCAGGCGTAGATGAATTGGAAATTCTGAGCGTCACATACCCGTCACCGCCTTGACGTAAAATTAAATTTCTTCACTTTTTGGTGCTGGCTCAGACCGGACTCCGCATGCCGATCATTTTCCCAACGCTGAACCACCCGCTGCGTGTGCCTCTCGCGGCTGAAATTCATTCCCGTCCACCGATTCGTCTCGAAGCACCCGAGCGGATTACGCAGTTGGCAATCCATGGGCGCAACGAATCCTCGCCAGGCCATCCCGGTGCGCAGACGGTATTACTGGCATCGCTCTGCATGCAATTTGGTGTGACTCCGCCAGCGAGTGAAGCTCGGTATTTTTTTCATGACTTTGGGCGCTTTCGACTGAAGTGGGAGTGTCACACCGAATTTGCCAGCTATACCTTTGTCGCTGGCGTGCGCATGCCTCGATCTCCAGATGATTTGTTTGGTCAGATGCCCTCAGCGGATTTGCCAGAGGCCTGGCTGCTGCGCCTGCAAGGCCTGCTGATGGTGGCAACGCATATCGTCCTTGAAAAAGCGAGTGAGTCTGCTGTCGAAGCCGTTCCACACATGCGTCGGCTGTTTGAAGGCAACGCCGTGGTGGGTTGTGAAGCTTCCGAGGCAGCGCAGGTCTGGACAGATTTTCAGGTACATGCGGATGGTTTTGTACGTTTCGTTGTGCGTGACGGCGGCCTCAAAGGTCAGCAGGCGGGACGTCTGGTGCAGCGACTCTTGGAAATCGAAACCTATCGAATGATGGCCTTGCTCGGCTTGCCGCATGCACAGCGTGCCACGCCGGTGCTGAATGCCATCGAAGCCGAACTGGCATCGCTCACGTCTGCGATGGTGGAAATGGATCAGCCAGATCGTAATGATGATGCCGAAGGTATGGCCAGAGAACAGTCCCTGCTGGAAGAAATTACTTCGTTGGCCGCACGTCTTGAGCAGCTGGCCGTCGATAACAGCTATCGATTTTCTGCGTCCAATGCCTACTTTAATCTGGTGAATTCGCGCATCGAAGAGCTGCGTGAGCGCCGGGTTCAGGGCATACCGACCATTGCTGAATTCATGCACCGCAGACTCACGCCGGCAATGAATACCTGCACCGCGGCCGCGCGTCGGCAGGAATCATTGGCCGAACGTATTGCCAATACCAACTCCTTGCTGCGCACCCGCGTGGGCATTCGTCAGGAGCAGCAGAACAGCAAAATCCTTGAATCCATGAACGCGCGTGCTGCGCAACAGCTGCGATTGCAGCAGGCGGTGGAGGGCCTATCGGTCGTTGCCGTGTCTTACTATCTGGCGGGTTTGATCAGCTATGGCGGAAAGGCTGCAAAAGCCTCAGGTGTACACATCGATCCGGATCTGGTTACCGGCATTGCGGTACCTGTGGTTGCCTTGTTTGTCTGGTTTGGGATACGTCAGCTGCAAAAAAAGGTCAAACGCAAAGCGCCTTGATCAGATTTTCATTGGGATGTTGTGGGGCGCATTCTGCAGGCACCTATGACATCAAGAACGTTCCCGCAGAATTCTTTCCACACCTTTGACGCGTTTGACATTACGCATCAGGCGCGCGAGGTGAACGCGGTCCTCGACCTGGACTGTGAAGCGCAGCTCGATCATCGGGCTGTTGCTGCCTTCATCCATACCCACGTGCACGATATTTGAATCGGATTCGTTGATCTCTGCGGCCAGTCGTGCCAGTGCACCTTTTTCGTCCTTCAGTAGCACCCGAATGCGGCTGTCGAAACGCCGTGCATGTTCATTGGCCCAGCTCACATCGATCCAACGTCCTGGCTCTTTTGAGCGCAGGCGTTTCGCTACCTCACACTCCGCCGCATGCACGGACAGTGTCTGATCGCGACGCAGATGACCCGTCAATGCATCGCCGGGGATAGGCAGACAACAAGGCGCAAGCTGAACTGACGAGGCGGGCTCGTGGCCCGTGATGTTGACTGGCTTGATCTTGGTGCTGCTTTGGTTCTCTGGCAGGCTTGCCGCATCGGTTTTGCCTTGAATCAGGCCGTGAATATGCCGTGCAACCAGCATCGCCATGCGCTTGCCAACACCAATCTCGGCAAACAGATCGCTGACAGATTTAGCGCTGGTGTCATGAATTAAGCGTTCGCCAATGTCGGTCGGTATTGTCGTGGGAAGTTCCAGTGCTGCCAGCGATTGTTCCAACAGCATACGCCCAAGCTCAATAGCTTCTTCACGGTCGATGGTACGCAGATGATGGCGAATCGCCGATCGTGCCTTGCCGGTTCGTACAAAGGTCAGCCAGTTTGGCGTAGGCCGTGCATCGTCGGAGACATCAATGCCAACAATGTCGCCATTACGGAGCTCAGTTTTCAGTGTGGCTGGCTCATGATTAATGCGCGCAGATACGGCATGGTCGCCGATATCGGTGTGAATCGTGTACGCAAAATCCAGCGCAGTGGCGCCGCGCGGTAATGCAATGATGGTGGATTTGGGGGTGAACACATAAACGGAATCAGGAAACAGATCCACCTTCACATGTTCCAGAAACTCGGCTGAATCACCTGTCTGATGCTGGATATCGAGCAGTGATTGCAGCCACGCGTGCGTACGCTGTTGCAGATCGGTCAGCTCACCATCTTCATTCTTGTAGAGCCAGTGTGCAGCGACGCCGGATTCTGCTACACGGTGCATTTCTTCGGTTCGGATCTGGAACTCAACCGGTGTGCCGTAGGGGCCGATGACGGTGGTGTGCAGCGACTGGTAGCCATTGAGCTTGGGGATGGCAATGTAATCCTTGAACTTGCCTGGCATGGGCTTGAACATGGAGTGCAGCGTGCCCAGTGCGACATAACAATTCGCGAAATTATCGACGACGATGCGAAAGCCATAGACATCCAGCACCTGAGAAAAACTCAAGTGCTTGTTGCGCATCTTGCGATACACGCCGTACAGGGTTTTCTCGCGGCCATAAACACCGGCTTCGATGCCGGAGCTGCTCAGTCCCTGTTTAACCGTGTCCAGAATCTTGCTGACCAGTTCGCGCCGGTTACCTCGTGCCGAACGTACGGCCTTGGAGAGGGTTCGGTACCGCAGCGGCAGCATGTGCGAGAACGACAGATCCTGCAGTTCACGATAAATGTTGTTGAGACCCAAGCGGTGCGCGATAGGCACATAGACTTCCAGTGTCTCGCGTGCGATACGCCGTCTCTTCTCGGGTGACATCGCATCCAGCGTGCGCATATTGTGCAGACGGTCGGCGAGCTTGACGAGAATGACGCGCACGTCGCGGGCCATAGCCAGCAGCATCTTGCGGAAATTCTCGGCTTGCTGCTCGATCTGACTTTGGAATTCGATCTTGTCGAGTTTGGATAAGCCATCAACCAGTGCCGCGACCGGGGCACCAAAGCGCTCGATCAGTTCATCTTTCTTGACGTCCTGATCTTCCATCACGTCGTGGAGCAGCGCCGCCATGATGGCCTGCGCATCGAGTTTCCAATCGGCACAGATCTCGGCCACGGCGATGGGGTGCGAGATGTACGGCTCGCCGGACTTGCGCATCTGACCCAGATGCATTTCATCAGAGAAGCGGTAGGCTTCCTTGATTTTTTTCAGTTCGGATGGGTTTAGGTACTCGGACAGCCGATTGACCAGCTGGGTAACGGAGGCCACCCCAGCGACAGGGGTGGTTTCGTCAGTTGAAGCTTTCGTGGGCGCAGCCGATGGGGACTTCCGGCGGGCGGAAGTGGCAGGGGTATCGGTGGAAACCGTATTCATTCTGCTGGCCGACCCGAGATGGTCTTGCGACGGTTAATCAGCTTGGCACTTTTTTAAGCATTTCAATACCAACATGGCCTGCGGCAATTTCACGCAGTGCAGTGACGGTTGCTTTGTCATCGCTATCAACCTTGGGGGTGTGGCCCTGAAGGATCTGACGAGCGCGATACGTTGCTGCCAGTGTGAGCTGGAAGCGGTTAGGAATCTTTTTGAGGCAATCTTCGACAGTAATGCGAGCCATGCAATCTCCTGAGATGGGGCGTTATTTCAAATGAACGTGAATGCCATAGTCGGCTAACAGAGTGCTGTTGCGCGAGGCCTGCTGAGAGAATCTGCACCGTGAGGCCTCGACGATAGCTGCCAGTTCGGACGAAGCGACAGCGAAATCTGCGTTGATAATAACATAGTCGAATTCAGGGGCGTGGGCGATCTCTCCCGCTGCGGCCTTTACTCTGCGAGCAATGACTTCTTCTGCGTCCTGACCGCGTGCGCGTAATCTTTCCTCGAGCGTGGCAATTGATGGCGGCAAAATGAAAATACCGACTGCATCGGGGAAATATTGACGCACCTGCTGCGCACCTTGCCAATCGATTTCAAGCAGCACATCTTTGCCGGCCTGCATATTTTCTTCAATCACAAGACGTGATGTGCCGTAAAAATTGCCGTGCACTTTCGCGGATTCCAGAAACTCACCGTTGCGCTCCCGCTCCAGAAATTCTGCTTCGCTTACGAAAAAATACTCGCGCCCATGCAACTCGCCAGGACGCGGCGCGCGGGTCGTGAAAGAAACCGAGAGATGCAGCGAACTATCTCGGGCCATCAGCTCCCTGACCAGCGATGATTTGCCAGCACCGGAAGGTGCAGCGACCACAAACAGGCTGCCAGCGTGTGCGAAATTTTTGGACATGAGGACGTTGCTCTAAATGGCAGTGGTTTCAGTACCCGACAGGGCCACGCTTATTCAAGGTTTTCTTATTCAAGGCTTTCTTGTTCAAGGCTTTCTTGTTCAAGGCTTTATTACTCAAGATTTTGTACTTGCTCACGCATTTGTTCAATCAGCAGTTTCATTTGCATCGATGCCTCGGACAATTCCTTGACCGCTGCTTTGGATCCCAGCGTATTAGCTTCGCGGTTGAGCTCTTGCATCATGAAATCCAGTCGTTTGCCCACCTGACCGCCTTTTTTAAGAATCGCGCGCGTCTCGGTCAGATGTCCCGACAGGCGCGTGAGCT
>CANKWG010000125.1 GCA_947487325.1 Oxalobacteraceae bacterium
CCAATACGGACGGTGATTTGCGCATTTTCGGTGCGATTTCTCGACGGGCATATTTTCTCTTATTAAAACTTCATTGAATTCAATGACTTATGAAATTGAATCGGAGGCACCAAAGAGGAACGAATATTGCTACCAAGCAGTCTCGCTGGCTTATTTATGCACATAAACAGGGAGTTGTCATGGATTCATTCCGCAGCGGCGCGGATACGTTGTTCATTCTGCTTGGCGCCATCATGATTCTGGCGATGCATGCCGGATTTGCATTCCTCGAACTTGGCACGGTACGCAAGAAAAACCAGGTCAATGCGCTGGTGAAAATATTAGTCGATTTCGCCGTGTCGACCATGGCTTATTTTTTCGTCGGGTACAGCATTGCCTACGGCGTTAACTTCTTCAGCAGCGCCGAGGTACTGGCCCAGAAGAGCGGCTTTGAATTGGTGAAGTTTTTCTTTCTGCTGACATTTGCCGCTGCGATACCGGCCATCATCTCCGGTGGTATTGCCGAGCGCGCACGTTTTCATCCGCAGCTGGCGGCCACCGCGCTGATGGTCGGGCTGATCTATCCGATCTTTGAAGGGATTGCATGGAATCAGCGCTTTGGCATACAGGCATGGCTGGAGGCCAGTTACGGTGCCGCCTTTCATGACTTTGCTGGTTCCGTAGTCGTTCATGCCGTTGGCGGCTGGGCAGCGTTGCCGGCCGTGCTGCTGCTGGGGTCTCGCCGTGGGCGCTATTCCAAAGATGGCAGCATTTCTGCCCACCCACCTTCCAGCATTCCCTTTCTGGCACTCGGGGCGTGGATACTGGCCGTGGGCTGGTTCGGCTTCAATGTCATGAGCGCTCAAACTTTGGACAAGATGAATGGACTGGTTGCGATGAATTCGCTCATGGCAATGGTGGGCGGTACGCTGGTCGCGGTTGTCATTGGCAAAAACGATCCAGGCTTTGCATATAACGGACCGCTGGCCGGACTTGTCGCTGTTTGCGCTGGTTCCGATCTGATGCATCCACTCGGCGCACTGGCCACCGGAGGTATCGCCGGCGCCATCTTTGTCTGGTTGTTCACGCTCACTCAAAACCGTTGGAAAATTGACGATGTACTCGGCGTTTGGCCTTTGCATGGCTTGTGTGGTGCGTGGGGCGGTATCGCGGCAGGCATTTTTGGCGCGCAAGCGTTTGGTGGTTTGGGTGGTGTATCGCTGATGTCTCAGTTAATAGGCACAGCGCTAGGTGTAGCTATTGCAGTGGTGGGTGGTGTGCTGGTCTATGGCCTTTTGAAAATCACCGTAGGAATACGGCTTGATCCTGAAGAGGAGTACGAAGGTGCTGACCTCTCGGTGCATAAAATCTCGTCGACAGCAGAGCGCGAAACCAGCTGGTAATACTCAGCTACTGATACGCATGCCCGGCGCAATGTCGAGTGCATGCACACCAAACGACTGACCGTCGCGTGATGCGGCGAGGTCTGCAAAAAAACGCTTCAGTGTATGCGTGACCGTGGGGAAAGCAAGATCGCCCCACGGTATTTCCTGCTCTTTGAACAACCGCACTTCCAGACTCTCAACGCCTGCGGCGAAATCAAGGTCACACAAGCGCGCGCGATAAAACAGATGTACTTGATGAACATGCGCGACGTTCAGCAAACTAAATAGATCCAGCAATTCGATTCGTGCGCCGGCTTCTTCCAGCGTTTCGCGCGCTGCTGCCTCAGCAGTTGTTTCACCGTTTTCCATGAAGCCTGCCGGCAGTGTCCAGTAACCCCTGCGTGGCTCGATTGCGCGACGGCAGAGCAAAACCTGCGCACTGTCGCCCGCATCCCATAACGGTATGCTACCGACGACCATCTTGGGATTTTGATAGTGGACTTCGCTACAGCTCTCGCAAACATAACGAGAGCGAGTGTCATCAGGCGGAATCCTGAGTGAGACGACGTGACCGCAGCTGGGACAGAAATTCATTCGGTAGCAGGTAGTGAGAAATGCCAGAGCAGATCTCGATTCAAGGTGTGTGCCGAGTTTAACATTCGCTGCGACGATAGAAGTTAGTTTGCATTAGCCGCCGATAGTCTGTATAGTCCCATCCTTCAGACGCGGGGTGGAGCAGTCTGGCAGCTCGTCGGGCTCATAACCCGAAGGTCACAGGTTCAAATCCTGTCCCCGCAACCAAACATCGCATTAAATCACAACAAGCCCCTGATCTTCAGGGGCTTTTGTTTTTTCTTCGTTGACGCCTTGTGGCATCGTAGCCCAGCGATCAGAACTCTTGCCTCAGCGCTTCTTGAACTTCAGTTTTTCCATCAGGTCATAGGCGTCTGAAAGTTCATTGCCTGAATCGCCTTTTTCAAAATCGCACGTCATGCTGAAGGGCTTTTTGATGCCGTCCACTGTCAGCTGCACCGAGATACCCTGGGGCGTGGAAAGATTGTATTCGACCTTACCGCTTGTAAAGACTACGCCCTTCATCCACTGCGAGCTGCTAGGTCCAAATTGTTCAAAGAAAATTTTAGGCTTGGGAGATTTTTCGTTAGGCAGCGTAATTTCCACTTTTTCTGGCGTGCCAAATTTGTAGAAGATCTGTTTTTGGTCGGTGTTGGATTGACAGAGTGACACCGATTTTTTGGAGTCCTCCAGCTGGCAGCTGAACAGTGATTTTTCTTCGGGTGAGCAAAGCGATGCTGCGTTGACCGAAAGGCTTGCCATAAAAATAATCCCGGCAAAAATAGGCGTTCTGATGACTTGCATTGTGGTTCTCCAGTCTTTGAAAATAAGAGTCTGCCTCGACATATTGGCCTCTGTGGGCCGCGGGTCCCGCAAGCTGCCTACACGCAAGAGGGGCAGCCATTTCGGCAGCCTTCATTGGTGTACTGGCGTGCACCGTAGCCCGCCGGAACCCTCACGATTGAGGCAATGACAATCGGTTCGAACTGCCCTATAATGCGCCCCATCGCTGATACCAGCGTGGCGTGATCCGGCGCCCTGTCGAATTCCCAAGCCTTACACCGGTCAAGACCGCAGCAGTCGCCCCAAGAAAAATTCTACAACCGCGGGCGCTGATTGCCAGCAACAAAACCCTTGCCTTACCCGTTTCAGTCTGGCTGACGCGGGCTTAGGATTGAGCTTCTCACTGCAACCAACTCGTATTGTACGAATCGTAGATGAATACCGTTGAGGCGAAAAAAGTCCTCGAGACTGCACTGTTGTGCACGCACGAGGCATTGTCGATCAATGAGCTGAAAAAGCTTTTTGCTGGTCATCCGGATAATCCTGATGAGGCGGAGTCTCTCCCTGACACCGATACCATCAAGGCCATGCTGGAAGAACTCGTTCAGGATTGGGAGGGGCGTGGCGTCGAACTGGTCAACCTGTCAACGGGCTGGCGGTTTCAGAGCTGCCCTGACATGAAGGTTTACCTCGACAGGCTGAACCCCGAGAAACCACCGAAATACACGCGGGCAACGCTTGAGACACTCGCCATCATCGCCTACCGCCAGCCAGTAACGCGTGGCGATATCGAAGAGATTCGGGGCGTGGCCGTGAACTCGCAGACGATCAAATTGCTTGAGGATCGTGGTTGGGTCGATGTGATTGGTCATCGTGATGTGCCAGGACGTCCTGCGCTACTGGCCACCACGAAACAATTTCTTGATGATTTGGGTTTGTCCTCACTGGAGCAGTTGCCGCCACTGCAGCAAGTAGGTGCCGACGTATTGCCTGAGGATGCGGCGGCCGCGGTTCAAGCAATGGAGCAGAACCTCCAGGCGTCACTGGATCAGGCATCGATTGATTTTTCCGAGCCGTCGGTGGATGAGACTTCACAGTCGGTAACGCTGGCGCGCGGCGATCAGCAGGACAACGCACAAGACGTACCGTAAGAGGAAGCGCAAGAAGAAGCGCAAGAGGGGAGTGAGGTATCGCTCCCGGATGAGCACGATGACAATGCTCCCACCGAATCAACACCAGATACACACGATGACCGCACCCGACCCGAATGACCCTCAGTCGCCGCCTCAGAGCGGCGACGCAGCAGAAAACACCGGTAACACGACCGCCGGTGATGATGCGCCTTCAAGAGACAAGACCAGGCAGGACAAGAAAAATCCTCGCCGTGGTGTCCGTGGTCCGCGTGCCTTGCGACGCTCGCGGGGACCCGACAAAGACGGCGAATCAGGAAAGCCTAGTGCACCTCCTGATCGAACCAGCGCCAACATGGCCGTCCGCGAACCGCAGCGTGGCAAACCAGGACCGCGCCAGAAGCCTCAGCACACCAATCAACGCCACGGTCAGCGCAATGCAGGAGCAGACGCTGATGCAATTTTCAGTTTTGTTACCTCGGACGACTATGACCGAGTCGCCGCTGGCGAGGAAGCACTCACTACTGCGAAACACGGTACTCGGCATCAGAAGCCAGTGCGACGCGACCTGACTGCTGATGATGATGCGCCTAAGCTGCATAAAGTACTGGCCGAGGCCGGTCTGGGTTCTCGCCGCGATATGGAAGAACTGATCATTGCAGGTAGGGTATCCGTCAACGGTGAGCCTGCGCATATCGGTCAACGCATACTGCCGGCCGATCAGGTCAGAATCAACGGCAAACTCGTACAACGTAAAGTCAGCACTCGTCCTCCGCGCGTGCTGGTCTATCACAAGCCTTCGGGCGAAATCGTCAGCACCAGTGATCCCGAGGGCCGCGCTACGGTTTTTGATCGTTTGCCCACCATGAAGGTCGGTAAATGGCTGGCTGTTGGGCGCCTCGATTTCAACACGGAAGGTTTGCTTCTTTTTACTACCTCCGGTGATCTGGCCAACAAGCTCATGCATCCACGCTACGGCATCGAGCGGGAATATGCAGTTCGCACGCTCGGGGAACTAGAAGAAGGCATGCGGCAGAAATTGCTCTCGGGCGTAGAGCTTGATGATGGCCTTGCACAGTTCAACAAGATTGCTGATGGTGGTGGAGATGGCGCAAATCGCTGGTATCGCGTCACGATTTCCGAGGGCCGCAATCGCGAGGTGCGTCGGATGTTCGAAGCAGTCGGGTTGACCGTTTCGCGTCTAATCCGAACACGTTACGGCTCGCTCACTTTGCCTAGCAATCTCAAGCGTGGCCGATGGGAAGAAATGGATGAGCATGCGGTACGTGCACTGATGGCGGCCAATGGCCTTCAAAAGCCGGCGGGTCGCACGCAGGACACTCGCGGTGGCCCTGGCAAAGGAAAATTTGGTGGGCCGCCGAATCGTAATGGCAATAACGGCAACTTCAACGGCAACGGTAACGTGAACGGCAATGGCAATACGAACGGTAATGCCTACGGCAATAACGCTGGTCGGAGTGCGCCGCGTTCTCGTCAGCCTGATCCTCTGCAGACAGCGCTCGGATTCCCGACCGCGCCCCAAGGTGGCCGTGGCCAGCGTAGCGGTCAGGGCGACCCAAGGCGCCGCAGCGGGCAAGCAGCGACCGGCAGTTCATGGACATCGGATCGCTATGGCACGGGTGCACCGCAAAAGCGTCGTTCACGCGGTTAAGCGTCTTACTCGGCAGAGTCTAGGAATCTGCGGTGCCGGTTTAGGTAAATGATCTTAATTTGATAATTCCCATCCATTCCCTTGTGCGTTGCGGTGAGATGCCTTATCGCCTATAATCAGGGACTTAACAAAGCTTCCGGCGGTCGGGCATTGAGATGCGTGTCATCTCTCACCCATTACAGGCGGTTCAGGGAGCACAAAGAAAGATGGGCAGATGCCCATTTTTTTTTTTCCTGAAAAAGTTGATGTTGCGCTTGTACGAGAGGTGATTTTTTGTTGTTCGCGCTATAGAAAAGACAGTAACCGGCATGGGATACGAGCTGGTCGATTTTGAACAGGCCGCGCGCGGACTGCTGCGCGTCTACATCGACGTCATGCCCGAAGAGAACCGTGCAGTGGCCGTAGAGGATTGCGAGAAAGTCACGCATCAGTTGCTGCATGTGCTGACAGTCGAGAACGCGAACTACGAGCGTCTTGAGGTTTCGTCGCCTGGGCTGGATCGTCCGCTCAAGAAGTTGTCGGATTACAGTCGTTTTGCGGGGCAGGAGGCCGTCGTCAAATTAAGGATGGCAACGCCTGGCGGTGGTAATCGGAAGTCGTTCGAAGGCATCTTGCATGAGCCTGAGGGCGAGACGCTCAGACTTGAATTTGAAGGAAATGAAGGGCCGGCGATGTTGGAGTTTTCGCTGGCGGAAGTGGACAAGGCACGCTTAGTGCCCAAAGTGGATTTCAGGAGCCGTAAATGAGTCGCGAAATTTTGTTGCTGGTCGATGCGCTGGCGCGCGAGAAGAATGTCGACAAGGATGTCGTCTTCGGAGCGCTTGAGCATGCACTGGCCCAAGCCACCAAGAAACGCTATGAAGGCGAGGTCGATATTCGCGTCGCCATCGATCGCGAGACTGGTGAGTTCGAATCTTTCCGTCGTTGGCATGTTGTACCCGACGAAGCCGGTCTGCAGATGCCAGATCAGGAAATCCTGCTCTTCGAAGCCAAAGAACAAATTGAAGATATCGAGGTCGATGATTTCATCGAAGAGCCGATTGAATCTGTGGAGTTCGGTCGCCGTTTTGCCCAAGACACCAAACAAGTCGTATTGCAGCGCATTCGCGACGCCGAGCGCGAGCAGATTCTTGCCGACTTCCTAGAGCGTGGCGACGTGCTCGTGACGGGCACCATCAAGCGCATGGAGCGCGGCGATGCCATCGTTGAGTCCGGCAAGATCGAAGCCCGTTTGCCGCGCGATCAGATGATCCCCAAAGAGAATTTGCGCATAGGCGACCGAGTACGTGCTTACATTCTGCGGATTGATCGCAATGCACGC
>CANKWG010000126.1 GCA_947487325.1 Oxalobacteraceae bacterium
GTATCGTAAACAGAACCTAAGCCGCTCGCACCAATAAGCAGTTCTGTTATCGGGCAAATAAGTGCATGCACTGATTTGGGTAAATTGATGGGTGCGGATCGCCGATTAACGGTTCAGATTGTTTTGAAATGAGTTTGAGGCTACCCTATATCGGCTTTTTTTATTAAGTGTTTCCCTGAAGAACGTAGGCATCGACCTGCCCGGCAGTGAACTGCGGGCTCAAGGTTTGCCTGGAACTGGAGTCCAATGCGTGTCGCTGTGATTGGTGGTGGTGTCATCGGTGTCTGCACCGCCTACTACCTGGCCGAGGCCGGGCATGAAGTGTCTGTCATAGAACGCTATGGCAATGTTGCCCAGGAAGCCAGTTTCGGGAACTTGGATCTCATGGGCCCGTCCGGCATCCGTCCTTGGGCGACGCCTGGGACCGTCGGTCGCGTGTTCTCCATGCTCTTTCGGCCTGAATCTCCAGCGGCATTCAGCGCTCGTTTCGAGCCAGCCATGTGGCGATGGCTGCGCCGCTCAATGTCCGAGTGCGCATTACCCCGTTACAAACAAAATCAGCAACGCCTGCTGCGCCTTGCGAGTTACAGTCAGGAGCTCATGCAGCACTTGAGCCAGCCATGTGGCGATGGCTGCGCCGCTCAATGTCCGAGTGCGCATTACCCCGTTACAAACAAAATCAGCAACGCCTGCTGCGCCTTGCGAGTTACAGTCAGGAGCTCATGCAGCACTTGGCACAGACGTGCGAGCTGGATTTCCAGCAACGCAGTGGCGCTTTGATGATGTTCCGTACATCGCGCGAGCTTGAGCTGGCCCAGCCCATGATGGAGCTGCTGGGTGAGATAGGCGGTCGCCATGAACTCCTCGATATAGAAGCGGCCCGACAGCTGGAACCGGCTCTGTCGACCGAAACGGCATTTCATTCAGCCTTATACATTCCCGATGATTGGTCGGGCAATTGCCCACTGTTCGTGCGGCAGATGAAATCTCTCGCGCAAGACAAGGGTGTGGAGTTTCACTTTAATACCGAGGTACAAGCCATACGGCCAGAAATAGGCGGTGTCAGCTTTCAGGTCGAAGGCCGCAGCATCGATACCGATGCGGTGGTCGTTGCAGCGGGTAGCGACAGTGTTCGCCTGCTCAAAGCGATCGGTATCAGCCTGCCGCTCTATCCGGTCAAGGTTTATTCAGCGTCAACGCCGATTCAAGAGTACGAGCTCGCACCACAACTCTCTGTTTTTGATGATACCTATCGGGTCGGTCTTACGCGTTTGGGCAAGCGAATTCGTATTGCCGGTTGCGCTGAACTGGGATCATCGAGTTTCGATCTGAATCAGAAAGCCGTAAATACCCTGGTTAAGGTTGGTGATGACTGGTTTCCAAATGCCGCAAATTACCGAACTGCGAGTTTTTGGTGTGGCCCGGCAGCCATGCTGCCCGAGGGCGTACCCTTGCTCGGCGCGACCCGCTACTCGAATGTCTTCATCAACACGGGACATGGCGCGGGTGCTTGGGCATTGGCGGCGGGTAGCGGCAAACTCATGGCGGACCTCATCTCGCAAAAGCGCACCGAAATTGATATGGATGGCCTCACGCTGACACGATATGGCGATCGGATGCGCTGATCAGCGCAACTCCTTGGATCTTTACAGCGTCGCGCAAGTTCGCGCGATCGAAGCATCTGCGCTTTCCTCGGTCGGACCCGGCGTCCTGATGCAACGCGCAGGCGCCGCCGTTGCCCGCCATGCCTTGACACTTCTACCTGGAATCACCAAACGCGATCGAAGCCTCTGCGCTTTATTCGGTCGGACCCGGCATCCTGATGCAACGCGCAGGCGCCGCCGTTGCTCGCCATGCACTGACACTTCTGCCTGAAATCACCGAAGACCTACATGTGCTGGTCGCCGCAGGCCCTGGCAACAATGGCGGTGATGCGCTCGAAGCTGCGGCCATCCTCGCGCAACGGGGAGTAGCGGTCACCATTATTCATCTCGCTGATGAAACCATGCTACCCGCTGATGCCCGCATGGCTCTCACTCGCGCGCGGCAAAGCGGCGCTGTATTCGTCGCCTCGCTACCTAGCAAGTCATGGTCACTGACGATCGATGGCCTTTTTGGGATTGGTCTGACGCGTCCGCTTGAAGGTCGCTATCGTGAGCTAGCCTCACAGCTCAATCAGTTGAGTTGCCCCGTGTTGGCCATTGATGTGCCGAGCGGACTCGATGCAGATACCGGCGGCATCGTCGGCTCCGATGGTCTGGCCGTGCTCGCCGATGCGACGCTCACCTTCATTGCCAACAAACCCGGACTGCACACCTTGCATGGTCGCGATAGCGCAGGTCATGTCGTTGTCGATGATCTTGGCATTGAACCAAATCTGTTTCCGAAGCCAATAGCCCACCTGAATACGCCGCTGGCGTTTGCCGATGAAGTGCGCCCGCGGCTGCATGCATCGCACAAAGGAAGTTATGGGGATCTGCAGGTAATAGGTGGTGCCGAGGGCATGAGTGGCGCGGTGATACTCGCGGCACGCATGGCATTGATGGCGGGCGCGGGCCGAGTATTCGTAGGGTTCGCGGGACCGGCGCCGGCCTATGACAGCCTGCATCCGGAGCTGATGTGTCGACACGCGGATGACTTGCGCGTGGATCATGGCGCCGTCGTGATCGGACCGGGTCTTGGCATGTCGCGGCAAGCACATGATCTGCTGGGCCGCGCACTGTCCCTCGCGCCTAGTCTAGTGATTGATGCCGGCACATGATCTGCTGGGCCGCGCTCTGTCCTCCGCGCCTAATCTGGTGATTGATGCTGACGGTCTTAACCTGATCGCAGCGGAACTGCCACTGCAATCCCGTCTTGCGCAACGCAGAGCACACACCCTGCTCACGCCCCATCCGCTGGAAGCGGCGAGACTGTTGGGAACTGATGTCCATGCCGTGCAATCAGACCGATTGAGTTCAGCGAACGCACTGGCGCAGCGCTATCACGCCACCGTCATACTCAAAGGCAGTGGCAGCATCATTGCTCACCCCGACGACATCCCTGTCATCAATACCAGCGGCAATCCTGCACTGGCGACTGCCGGTAGCGGCGACGTACTGGCCGGGCTGTGCGGCGCGCTGCTTGCACAGGGTTGGTCTGTGCGGGGGTGTGCGCTGGCTGCGACCTGGTTACATGGCAGCGCGGCGGATCAGATGGTGGCAGACGGGATAGGGCCGACAGGCGCCACGGCGAGTGAATTGTTGCCGTGGATAAGAAAAGCTTTGAATAAATTCGTTAGCGAAACCCGTGCAGGATAGGGCCGACAGGCGCCACGGCGAGTGAATTGTTGCCGTGGATAAGAAGAGCTTTAAACAAACTCGTTAATGAGCGCAGTGCGATGCCGCGATGAGGTGACTGAGTTACTGGCGACGATCGTCAACCAGCCGTCCGGCAGCGATCGTCAGCTGACGTGCACAGCGCGCCGCCATCGCAAGATCGTGGGTCACCAGTACCAGGGTCGAATGCTGCTCGCGGTTGAGTTCAAACATCAATTCAATGATGGCTTCACCGGTCCCCGCATCAAGACTACCCGTCGGCTCATCAGCAAGTAGCAGAGGCGGACGCGTCACAAAAGCACGCGCAAGGGCCACGCGCTGCTGCTCACCGCCGGACAGATACTTCGGATAATGCTGCAAGCGCTGCTGCAGACCGACCCGACCGAGCATTGCCTCTGCCTTGGCGGTCGCATCAGCATCACCCCGCAATTCCAGCGGCAGCATGACGTTCTCGATCGCAGTCAGGTGCGAGAGCAATTGAAATGATTGAAATACGAAACCCAAATGAGCGCGTCGCATCGCAGCCCTGCCATCTTCATCCAGAGAGAAAATATCAATGCCCTCGATGCGGACGCTACCCGACGTAGGAGTATCCAGACCGGCAAGTAATCCCAGCAAGGTTGACTTGCCGGAACCGGATGCACCCACTAGCGCTAACGTGTCACTGGCCTGGACGGTAAAATGTATGTCGTCAAGAATCGTCAGCTCGCCACTGGCGTCAGACACTTTTTTGGTCAGTGCGGTTACTTCGATGGCGGGAATTTTCTGGGGGTTTTCAGGCATGCAAGGTCGATTGAGTCTCTATCTGAAATCATTGGGGGCGCATAGAACAGCGCGGCTTCTGCAATGGCTGATCGTGACCCTGGTGCTGTTCATCAGCAGCCATGCAGCGCCGGCGTATTCTGCATCAAAAACCCTGCTCGTGCTCGGCGACAGCCTCTCCGCCGAGTACGGCTTGCCGCGCGATAGTGGATGGGTTTACCTTTTGCAGCAACAGCTGCGCAAGGAAAAATACGACCTGACGCTTTTCAACGCCAGTATCAGCGGCGAGACCACCCAAGGAAAAATACGACCTGACGCTTGTCAACGCCAGTATCAGCGGCGAGACCACCTCGGGTGGAAAATCTCGGTTGCCTTCGCTGCTGCAGCAACATAAGCCGGCCTTGGTGCTGATCGAACTGGGTGGTAACGATGGTTTACGTGGGCTGTCATTGGCCGCTACCCAAGCCAATCTACGAGAAATGATGGCAATGAGCACGGCCAACGGCGCAAAAATCATTCTTGTCGGTATGCGTGTACCGCCCAATTATGGCGTCGATTACAGCAAACGCTTTGCCGCGATGTACCAGGGTCTAGGGCGTGAAAAGAATGTCAGGCTGGTCCCGTTTCTTCTGCAGGGTCTGGATAACACTGAATTATTTTTTCAGCCCGACCGTATTCATCCCAACCAGCGTGCCCAAGCGATCATGATGGAGAACGTATGGCAAATCCTGAAACCCATGCTGCGATAAAATTCGTTAATGAAATATCCCGCATTGCTGGCCGCCGGCGACGTACTCACGCATCTGGACGACTACGACAGCATCATTGACGTTCGCTCCGAGTCGGAATTCGCCCTCGATCATGTACCGGGAGCGATCAATTGTCCCGTGCTGAATGACGCTGAGCGCGCGCAGGTGGGCACTATCTACAAACAGAACAGTGCGTTCGAAGCGAAAAAAATCGGTGCTGCACTGGTCGCTAAAAACATTGCGCTGCACTTGCAACACACAATGGCAGACAAACCCCGCGACTGGAAACCGCTGATCTATTGCTGGCGCGGTGGTAATCGCAGTGGTGCCATGGCCCATATTCTGGCGAAAATCGGCTGGCCAGCAGTGCAGCTGGACGGGGGCTATCGCGAATATCGTCGCAGCGTGCTGAGCTTGCTGGACTCCGAGCCGGACACACTCTCTTTTCGCGTTATTTGTGGCACCACCGGGAGCGGCAAAAGCAGGTTACTGACGTCGCTGGCCAACGAAGGTGCTCAAGTCCTCGATCTCGAGCAATTGGCAGCGCATCGCGGATCCGTACTGGGTGGTCTTCCCGGCGAACCCCAACCCTCGCAGAAAATGTTCGAAAGCCGAATCTGGCAAAAACTGCGAAGCTTCACCGCAGTGCGCCCTGTCTACGTGGAATCGGAAAGCAGAAAAATCGGCAATCTGCGCGTGCCTGAAAAACTGATGGACAAAGTGCGCGCGTCTGACTGTGTGCATTTACAGACCAGCATCGCCGACAGAGTGGCCTTGCTTATCGAAGATTATCCACATCTCGCCGCCGACAGCACACTGCTCGGTAGTCAGCTGGACCATTTGGTTGCATTACATGGTCATGCAAAAATCAGCACGTGGCGAAATATGGCGCAGACCGGCGAAATTTCCAGATTGGTTGAAGAGCTACTGACCCAGCATTACGATCCGGCATATCTGCGATCAATAGAAAGAAATTTCCGCGGGTATTCGCAGGCGCGATCACTGAAACTCGAGAATATCTCTGGCGGGGCTTTTGCCAAAGCGACGCAAGAACTGCTGGCCGACGAAATGGCGAGTTAACTAGTGACAGAGGCGACTTGTTGAAGTAGCTTCGCCTTAAGGATTATCGAAGGGGTTGGAGACTCAAACAAAGACGCTGGATCCCGGCCTGCGCCGGGACGACCTTGGAAGGTCTGTTGGCCTCAAATTCGTCATCACCTATCCAGCGTCTTAGCTTTTTACAGCACAACTTTCCACGACAAACCTAGGCCGATAAAAAAGCGGGGCTCTCGACCAGCAAAGCCCCGCCTTGTATAACTTATTGTGCGGCTGGTGCTGATTTAGCCGCAACAGGCTTGAGAATTTCTGCCTTAGCGCGTTTCTTGATGATGTCGAGATAAGCCGCCATTTCCTGAGCCGCCAAAAATTCATCGACTTGCTGCTGCTCGGCCTTGCGTGCCTCTTCGTCGATGACATCATCGTTGATCTTGTTGACCCGGTAGATGGCGTAACCGCGACCAGCAACAGGTACACCAACATAAGCAGGCAGTTTACTTGGATCTACCTTCATGATGGCAGTGACCGCGGCGGGCGATAGGCCTACCGTGTTGTTCCTTGAGACAGACTTTGCAGCGCCAAAGTCGGCACTACTACCTCCACGCAATTCAGCCAAACGCGCTTCGCCCGCTTTCACTGCAAGCTTTTCGGATTCCACACCAATCAGGCGCTCCTCGATCACCGGACGAACTTCCGAGACGGGAATTTTCGCCACCGGCTTATGCTCAATAACCCGGCCTGCAATCAGCACACTCGAGCCTACTTCGATGGCTTCTGTGTTGCGCTTTGCGCGAATGGCATCGTCAGAAAAAATCGCGGTGAGGAACTTCGGCTGGTTATACTCCGCCATTTTCGGTAATTATGGATTTGTATTCC
>CANKWG010000127.1 GCA_947487325.1 Oxalobacteraceae bacterium
GAGCAGGGTGCAATCACCATGCCATCGGTTTGAAAAGAACCGCTGGCCACGCAGGCGCCAATGTCGCGAACACTATGGACCGCGTCGGCGAGCGCTTCGACATCTTTGCGTTTGATATCGAGTTCGTGATGAAGATTAAGTGCCGCCGCGTCCGAAATCATCAGGTGTGTTTCGACACCACCTGACTTCCTCAGTTGCTCCAGCAGTCGTACACCATAAATCGCGCCTGATGCACCCGTCATGGCGATCACCAGGCGCTTCATCGCCGATCAGCCCTTGAGCAGGGTTTTCAGTTCGCCGGACTCATGCATCTCGCCGATGATATCGGCGCCGCCAATGAATTCGCCTTTGACATACAGTTGTGGGACGGTTGGCCAGTTTGAAAAGTCCTTAATGCCTTGGCGGACTTCCTCGTCTTCCAGCACATTGACCGTCACGAGATCCTCTACGCCCGAGGCTTTCAGCAACTCGATGGCGCGGCCAGAAAATCCACATTGCGGAAACTGGGCAGTACCCTTCATGAACAGCACCACAGAGTGACCCGTCACGGTCTCTTTGATCCAGGATTGAACGTCGCTCATAAATCCTCTTTAATTAGTTGGGACAACATCGCCATTATAGGGAAAAAGTTGGAATACCTGTCGAAGCCGCATCGTCGGGGATTCAGCGCTTTAGGCGGGCAAAGGCATCAGCCATTGCCGAGCCGGCGGGCGCGACTTCGCGTTGAGGCTTCACCTTAGGTTCGGGAGCGCGACGCGGTCTAGGTTCGCCGCCCGCAGCAGCGCTATCCGACAAGCGCATAGTCAATGCAATCCGTTTGCGTTTGGGATCGACTTCGAGCACCTTGACCCTGACTACTTGTCCGGCCTTGACCACCGTGTGCGGATCTTTCACAAACTGGTCTGATAACGCTGAGATGTGAACCAGACCATCCTGATGAACACCAATATCCACAAAAGCACCGAAAGCAGCGACATTCGTCACCACCCCTTCGAGAATCATGTCTGGTCGCAGATCCGAAATTTCCTCGACGCCTTCTTTGAAACTGGCTGTCACAAACGCCGGGCGAGGATCACGACCCGGCTTGTCGAGTTCTTTCAAAATATCCGCTACGGTAGGTAAGCCGAATTTTTCATCTGCAAAGCGTTTGGCATCGAGTGATTTCAGTAACGCACTGTCACCCATCACGCTTTTTACATCGCGCTGAATATCAGCCAGAATTTTTTCTACCAGTGGATACGATTCCGGGTGCACCGCGGAGGCATCAAGCGGATTGTCACCATTCATGATGCGCAGAAAGCCGGCCGCCTGCTCGAAAGTTTTATCGCCCAGTCGGGGCACGTCGCGCAATGTAGCGCGCGAATTGAACATGCCATTTTTATCGCAGAAACTGACAATGCTCTGTGCGACCTGACCATTCAAACCAGACACGCGTGCCAGCAAAGGTGCTGAGGCCGTATTGACATCCACACCCACAGCATTCACGCAGTCTTCAACGACAGCGTCGAGCGTGCGAGCAAGGCGGGTTTGTGACACATCATGCTGATACTGACCCACGCCGATCGATTTCGGATCAATCTTCACCAACTCAGCCAGCGGGTCTTGCAAGCGACGCGCAATCGATACCGCGCCACGTATCGATACATCGAGTTCAGGCAATTCGCGTGAAGCAAATTCGGACGCTGAGTACACCGACGCACCTGCTTCGGAGACGACGATCTTGTTGAGTTTGAGTTCGGGTTGCAGACGAATCAGATCCTGCGCGAGCTTGTCGGTTTCGCGCGATGCGGTGCCGTTGCCAATCGAAATCAGTGCCACTTGATGCTTGCGTGCCAGCAGAGCGAGTGTGTGTAGTGAGCCATCCCAGTCATTACGTGGCTGATGGGGATAGATCGTTGCGGTATCGACGACCTTGCCGGTGGCGTCCACCACGGCGACTTTCACGCCGGTGCGTAAGCCGGGATCGAGTCCCATCGTTGCGCGTGGCCCGGCCGGTGCCGCCAGCAGCAGATCTTTCAGGTTGCGTGCAAAAACGCGTATAGCTTCAGCTTCGGCCTCTTCGCGCAAGCGTGTCATCAGTTCTGTTTCCAGATGCATGAAGATTTTCACCCGCCAGGCCCAGCGCACGGTGTCCATTAGCCATTTGTCCCCAGGACGGCTTTGCTGACGCACACCAAAGCGTGCGGCGATTTTGCTTTCGCAGGGGTTGGGAGGTGCATCCCACTTCGGTTTTTCTACTTCTGTGTCGAGCCGCAGTATCACCGTGAGCACTTCTTCGCGCCGGCCCCGCAACAATGCGAGAGCGCGGTGTGAGGGAATGCTGGAGAGATTCTCTGAGTAGTCAAAATAGTCTGCAAATTTTTCACCGGCGTCCTGTTTGCCTTCGATGACTTTGGATTCGACCACGCCATGCGTGGTCAGGTACTCGCGAACGTCTTGTAGCAGCACCGCGTCTTCGGCAAAGCGTTCCATCAAAATCTGTCGCGCGCCATCCAGTGCTGCCTTGGTATCGGCAACGCCGGGATTGTCACCTTGTTCAGTGGTGAAGGGCGGGCGCAAATAGGATGCCGCTTCCGCTTCGGGATCCAGCGCGGGGTTATCAAGCAGGGCATTGGCCAGCGGTTCCAGTCCGGCTTCCATCGCGATCTGTGCTTTGGTGCGGCGCTTGGGACGGTAGGGAAGATACAGATCTTCCAACATGGTTTTGTCCTGCGCAAGACTGATGGCCTTGAGCAGTTCAGGTGTCATCTTTCCCTGTTCTTCAATTGAAGCAATGATGGCGGTACGACGACTTTCGAGTTCGCGTAGATAGCGCAGACGTTCTTCCAGCAGACGTAGCTGAATATCATCCAGTCCACCGGTGGCTTCTTTGCGATAACGGGCAATGAAGGGCACCGTCGCGCCTTCATCCAGCAATGCAATGGCTGCTGCGACCTGTTCATGGCGCGCAGCGAGTTCTACAGCAAGTCGTTGTTCAATGGTGGGCAACATCAGGATGATTGTCAGAAGGGTTGATGAAAAAAGAGGTAAAGAAAGATGTAAAGAAAAAATATGATCGGTGCGATTATTTTTCGGACAGAGCGACTTGACGTCTGCCGCCGGAGATGCGTTCTATGCCGGCCAGGTCTTTCCAGCTCTGCACGTTGCTCCAGCCAGCACGCGTGAGTTGCGTGCGCACCGCAGTGGCCTGATCGTAACCATGTTCGAGCAGTAGCCAGCCACCCGGCTTGAGATGAGCCGGTGCGCCTTCGATAATGGCCGAGAGCGCCGTCATGCCATTCGCATGATCGGTCAGCGCTGAGGGTGGCTCAAAGCGCAAATCACCTTGGGACAGATGTACATCGCTGGCGGCAATATAGGGTGGGTTGCTGACGATGAGATCAAACATTCCCTCCAGCGCTTCAAACCAGTCGCTGCGGAGGTATTGAATTTTTACCTGATGATGTTCGGCATTGCGACGGGCTACGGCCAGTGCCTCGTCGCTGATGTCAGTGGCAGTGATCTGCGCATCGCGGCGCGTGTGCGCCAGAGAGACTGCCACGGCGCCCGAACCCGTGCCGAGATCCACAGCGCGACCTGCTTGCGGCAATTTTTCTATCGCGAGTTCTACCAGAAGTTCGGTCTCGGGTCGAGGAATCAGCACATCGGACGTAACCGCGAAGCTGAGACCGTAGAATTCACGCTCGCCGGTGAGATAGGCGATGGGCTCGCCCTGCATGCGTCGCAGAAGCAGGCCATTGATCTCGTTTACCTGTTCGGCACTCAAGTCATCGTTTTCACGAATAACCAGTTGAACCCGCGAGCAATGCAGGGCATGCGCCATCAGAATGCGTGCTTCCAGCGGGTCGATCAGCGAGAGTCTGAGTAGATCGCGAATCGTCATGCAGCCCGCTTGCTACGCATCGCAACAAAAATCAACGCAATGGCAAAGATCGCAAACCACACCAGCGCCCATTGCGGTATCGACAGGCCCAAAATCGGATCGTATTCGGTAGTGCACAAGCCATCGGCCTGAAACAAGGCGGGGAACCAGCGGGCGATGAAAATTTTGTTCAGCGATGTTTCCAGCGGATCAATGCCACAGGAGATGGTGGGATGGGCTTTGATCCACAGATGACGTATCGCGATGCCAGCGCCGGTTAGTGAGGCCAATGCCGACAGGGCTGCTCCGGCCCGCAGCATCGTCGTTGGCAGAAAAAGCGTGATCAGACAAAGTAAGGCGACAACCGCAAATGCATAACGCTGCAGGATGCAGAGCGGGCAGGGCTGCATCTCCAGCGCGAACTGCAGATACAGACCAACCCCGAGCATCGCGATGCAAGCGAGGGCGACTAATAGCAGCAGCGGTTTAGCAAGTTGATTGATATGCATGATGACGCCTTGAAATTTTTTGCTCCGATGAATGGATTGACGAAAAGGTGTTGCCGTCAATCCGCCAGCGCCGCTAGCAGCTCTGCCTGATGCTCGGCCATCAGCGTATCAGTTAACTCGTCCACATCACCTTCCATCACCATGTCTAGTTTGTACAACGTGAGATTGATGCGGTGATCCGTGATCCGTCCTTGCGGGAAATTATAGGTGCGAATGCGCTCGCTGCGGTCGCCCGATCCTACCAATGATTTTCGGGTCGCGGCTTCCGCAGATTGCTGCGCGCGCAGTTGTACATCTTTGATGCGGGTGGCTAGCACTTTGAGTGCCTGCGCTTTGTTTTTATGCTGACTGCGGTCATCCTGACATTCGACCACGATGCCGCTAGGCAGGTGCGTGATGCGCACAGCCGAATCGGTTTTGTTAATGTGCTGCCCGCCCGCCCCCGAAGCGCGATAGGTGTCGATACGCAAATCTGCCGGGTTGATATCGACCTCGCCAATTTCATCCGCTTCAGGCATCACTGCAACGGTACAGGCCGAGGTATGAATCCGTCCCTGTGCTTCGGTGGCAGGCACACGCTGCACGCGATGGCCGCCGGATTCGAATTTTAGTCGCGAGTACGCGCCATGACCGACGATGCGAACGATCACTTCCTTGTAACCCCCCAGCTCGGAAGGTGACTCGGAAACCATTTCCACTTGCCAGCGTTGGCGCTCTGCAAAGCGCGTGTACATACGCAGCAAATCACCGGCGAACAGCGCCGATTCATCACCACCCGTGCCCGCACGAATCTCGAGGAAGATGTTGCGATCATCATTGGGATCTTTGGGCAGCATCATCTTTTGTAAATCGAGCTCCAGCGCAGCGGCGCGCTCTTGGGCCGCATTGATCTCTTCCTGCGCGAAACTTTTCATTTCCGGATCGCTCATCATTTCCTGTGCAGCGATCAGATCGGCCTGCGCCTGCGTCCACTTTGCGTGCAGAGCCACCAGCGGTTCGAGCTCTGAATGCTCGCGGGTGAGCTTGCGGTAGTGCTCCATGTCAGCAGTCGCGCCTTCCTGATTCATCAGGGCGCTGACTTCTTCCAGCCTTTGTGTCAGCTGATCGAGCTTGGAAAGCAGGGACGGTTTCATGCGAGGTGTGGGTGGAGCAAGGGTTGGATCAAGGAACGCCGGCAAAACTGCCGGATACGGCGAAGCGCTGAGAAAGACCTCGCTAGCGCTTGGTGCGGAAGAGTTGTGGCAGCCACTGGGCCAGACGCGCGCGCTCGTCGGCATCGGCCTGATGCAATGCTTGTTGTGGACCGTGAAGGAACTTTGCGGTCAGTCCTTTGGAGAGTGCTTCGAGCACTGCCTCCACATCTTCGCCACGTGCCAGCAGCTTGCGCGCGCGTTCGAGTTCCAACTGACGCATTTGCTCGCTGCTTTCTTGCAGGTCTTGAATCAGCGGCACAATCGCGCGACTGTCGAGCCAGTTCATGAATCCCTGCACGCGGGTTTCGATGATGGCCTCTGCCTGTGCCACTGCGGACTGACGGTTTTCCATGCCGATTTGCACGGCAGTGCCCAGATCATCGACGGTATACAGGAAGACATCATTCATGCGGCTGACTTCGGATTCGATATCGCGCGGCACGGCAAGATCTACCATGACCATGGGCTTACGGCGCCGTGCCTTGATTGCGCGCTCGACCATGCCCAATCCGATGATAGGAAGTGAGGACGCAGTGCAAGAGATGACGATATCGAAATTCGCGAGCTGGTCGGGCAGCTCGGCGAGGCGCATCGTTTTACCGCCCAGACGATTCGCGAGTTGTTCAGCGCGCTCGACAGTACGGTTGGCAATCGTCAGTGTTTTTGGGTGATGCGCCGCGAAGTGGGTGGCGCACAATTCGATCATTTCACCGGCACCGATGAATAGCACGTGCTGGTCGGAGAGCTTGTCGAAAATTCTTTCGGATAAGCGCACCGAGGCTGCTGCCATCGAGACACTGTGCGCACCAATCTCAGTGGTGGTGCGCACTTCTTTGGCAACCGCAAAGGTACGTTGGAACATTTGATGCAAATAAGTACCCAGTCCGCCGGCTGCTTCGGCCTGACGCACCGCATCTTTCATCTGGCCGAGAATCTGAGGCTCGCCAAGCACCATGGAGTCCAGGCCGGAGGCAACTCGGAAGGCATGGCGAACCGCATCATCCTGCGGTAGCGCGTATAGGTAAGGCCGAAGTTCTGCGTAAGGCAGCTTGTGATAATCCGCCACAAAATGCGCGGTCGCATCTATGGCGGG
>CANKWG010000128.1 GCA_947487325.1 Oxalobacteraceae bacterium
CGGATGGCCTACCGCGAGTTTGCCTTCCGAGCAGGAAGCTCGCAAGGCAGATGCAGAGATAGGAAGGCAGTGGGCGCTCACATTGGGCGCTGAAAACTAAGATTTCTGTCGACACGTCCGGGGGCCGAAAGGCCCCCGCTTTTTTTTGCCGGTGCCTTTGCTGCCGTCTTGAAAATCTGCGCACTATCCCCATAACAAAAGAGTTGTTATTCAGATCAGGTGCGCGTTTCGCTGGATCCGGCGGGAAAGTGCATCTAAGTTATTGAAATGGCAGGAGATTTTATGAATCAAGGCGAAAACCCTTCCAACGACCAGACGAACCCGGGCTCATCGGAACCGGCGGTGGAGCCGTTGCAAGAGCCTGTTGCGGATGAGAACGTATCAATGCCAGCGGCTGGAGAAACGCCGGTTCTGGCTCGCCAGCTCGCCGAGCTCGAGACCAAACTGGCTGAGGCGCAGGATGCCTTTCTGCGCGCAAAGGCCGATGCGGAAAACATCCGCCGCCGCGCTCAGGAAGATATTTCCAAGGCCCACAAATTTGCGGTGGAAAGTTTTGCCGAGGCCTTGCTGCCGGTGAGAGACAGTCTGGAGATGGCGCTGAAAATTGAAACGCCTTCGATTGAATCGCTCAAAGAGGGTGTGGAAATGACGCTCAAGCAGCTTTCCAGTGCGTTCGAGCGCAACCGTCTGGTCGAGGTCAACCCGCAGGCAGGCGAAAAGCTCGACCCCATGAAACATCAGGCCATTTCCATGGTCGCCGCAGAGCAGGAAGCGAACACTGTCGTCAGCGTATTGCAGAAGGGCTACATGATTTCCGACCGGCTGCTGCGCCCCGCGCTGGTCACCGTTTCACAGTAACCGGACTTGAAACTGCGACAAAGCACCGCATTTCATCGTCATTCAGTTATCTAATCAGTTTTTGAAGGGACATCACATCATGAGTAAGATCATTGGCATTGACCTCGGAACCACCAATTCCTGCGTCGCCATTATGGAAGGCGGCCAGCCCAAGGTCATCGAGAATTCGGAAGGCGCACGTACTACGCCGTCGATCATCGCGTATCAGGAAGACGGTGAAATTCTGGTAGGCGCACCGGCGAAACGTCAGGCGGTCACCAACCCCAGAAACACACTGTTTGCTGTCAAACGCCTGATTGGCCGAAAATTCGACGAGAAAGAAGTCCAGAAAGACATCGGACTCATGCCCTACGAAATCATGAAGGCTGATAACGGTGACGCCTGGATTGCCGTGCGCGACAAAAAACTCGCGCCGCCGCAGATTTCGGCTGAAGTACTCCGCAAGATGAAAAAGACTGCCGAAGACTATCTCGGCGAAGAAGTCACCGAGGCTGTTATTACGGTGCCTGCTTATTTTAACGACGCGCAACGTCAGGCCACCAAAGATGCCGGCCGTATCGCGGGTCTCGATGTCAAGCGCATCATCAACGAGCCGACCGCCGCAGCGCTGGCGTTTGGTTTGGACAAGAGCGGCAAGGGTGACCGCAAGATTGCTGTCTATGATTTGGGCGGCGGTACTTTCGATGTCTCCATCATTGAAATCGCCGATGTCGATGGTGAAATGCAGTTTGAAGTGCTCTCTACCAACGGCGATACCTTCCTTGGTGGCGAAGACTTCGATCAGCGTCTTATCGATCACATTATTGAAGAATTCAAGAAGATCAATGGTCTGGATTTGGCCAAGGACCCCATAGCGCTGCAGCGTATCAAAGCCTCGGCTGAGCGCGCGAAGATCGAATTGTCCTCGGCCCAGCAGACTGAAATCAACGAGCCTTATATTGCGATGGCCAATGGTGCACCGATGCACCTGAATCTGAAAATCACCCGCGCCAAACTGGAATCGCTGGTCGAAGAATTGATCGCAAATACGATTGAACCCTGCCGTATCGCAATTGCAGATGCGGGTGTGAAGGTGTCTGAAATCGATGACATCATTCTCGTGGGCGGGATGACGCGTATGCCAAAGGTGCAGGAGAAGGTAAAAGAATTCTTCGGCAAAGAGCCGCGCAAGGACGTCAACCCCGATGAGGCCGTTGCTGTCGGTGCGGCGATTCAGGGCTCGGTACTTTCGGGTGATCGCAAGGACTTGCTGCTGCTGGATGTGACGCCTTTGTCATTGGGTATTGAAACTCTGGGCGGCGTCATGACCAAGATGATCAAGAAAAATACGACCATCCCGACCAAGTTTAGTCAGGTGTTTTCTACTGCTGAAGACAACCAGCCTGCAGTCACAATCAAGGTGTTTCAGGGCGAGCGGGAAATGGCTGTCGGTAATAAAGGTCTGGGCGAATTTAATCTTGAAGGTATTCCACCTTCTTCACGTGGCACGCCGCAAATCGAAGTTACCTTCGATATCGATGCCAACGGTATTTTGCATGTGGGCGCGAAAGATAAAGCGTCAGGCAAAGAAAACAAGATCACCATCAAAGCCAATTCGGGTCTGACCGAAGAAGAAATTCAGCGCATGGTTCATGATGCCGAAGCCAATGCGGCGGAAGATCAGCGTTTGAAAGAGCTGGCGGAGGCGCACAATCAGGGTGATTCACTCGTGCATTCCACCCGCAAGGCGCTCACCGAGCATGGTGACAAGCTCGACGCTGCCGAGAAGGAAAAGATCGAAGTCGCGATCAAGGATCTGGAAGCTGCACTCAAAGGCAGCGACAAGGCCGATATTGATGCGAAATCGGCGGCGCTCTCGACCGCAGCACAAACCTTGGGTGAAAAAATGTACGCCGACATGCAGTCACAGCAGGCATCTGCCGCGCCTGAAGGCGCGCAAGCCAGCGCAAGCGCGGGTGCAGGTGCAGGTGCCAAGCCAGCGGAAGACGATGTGGTTGATGCTGACTTCAAAGAAGTCAAAGATAAATAACCCTCTGTGCCGCGCAGGGTAACTTGCGCGGGTTTTGCCGGGCTGGCATGGCTTAAAAGCCGCCTGCCCGGTTTTTTGCTTGTGAGGTTCTGCCGAGACAGGTCAGAACTGCCGTAGTAATCAGGACAACCGACGATGGCCAAACGCGATTTTTACGAAATACTCGGTGTAGCGAAAAATGCTTCTGATGACGAAATCAAGAAAGCGTATCGCAAGCTGGCGATGAAATATCACCCGGACCGCAATCCGGACAGCAAGGGCGCCGAGGATAAATTCAAGGAAGCCAAAGAGGCTTATGAAATGCTTTCTGATTCTCAGAAGCGTGAAGCCTATGACCGCTTTGGTCACGCCGGTGTTGATCCCAATATGGGTGGCGGCGGTGGTGGCGCAGGATTCGCTGGCGCTGGCGGTTTCTCGGATGCCTTCGGCGACATCTTCGGTGACATCTTTGGCGGTGGCGCGGGTCGCTCACGGGGCGGTGCGCAGGTCTATCGTGGTGCAGATTTGCGTTACAACCTCGACATCAGTCTTGAGCAAGCTGCCAACGGTTTTGATACCACGATCCGTGTACCGTCCTGGGACGGTTGCGATACCTGTAATGGATCAGGTGCCAAGCCCGGTACGTCACCGACAACGTGCGGCACTTGCGGCGGGCATGGTCAGGTACGCATGCAGCAAGGATTTTTCAGCATTCAGCAAACCTGTCCCAAGTGCCACGGCACGGGCAAGGTGATTCCCGACCCTTGTAATACCTGTAGTGGCTCGGGTCGTATCAAGCGTAACAAGACACTCGAAGTCAAAATACCTTCCGGTATTGACGACAGCATGCGCATCCGCTCGACCGGCAATGGCGAGCCTGGCATGAACGGTGGACCACCCGGTGACCTTTACGTTGAAATTCATATCAAGCCACATGCTGTTTTTCAGCGCGATGGTGATGATTTGCACTGTGAAATGCCGATCTCGTTTGCCAGAGCGGCGATCGGTGGCGAGATCGAGGTACCTACACTTTCCGGCAAAGTCTCATTCACTGTACCCGAGGGTACACAAACCGGTAAGACCTTCCGCTTGCGTGGTAAGGGTATCAAAGGCGTGCGCTCAGGATTCCCCGGCGACTTGTTCTGTCACGTGTTGATTGAAACGCCGGTGAAGCTGACTGAAAAACAAAAAGATCTGCTCCGCGAATTTGAAACGCTCACGGATGCGGGGGGCGCAAAGCACAGCCCGCAAAGTAAATCATGGATGGATAAAGTGAAAGATTTCTTTGAGTAGTCGTTGAGTAACTTCAATACGATGATTTAAAAATTTAAAACTCAAATTCACGATAGCGGCCACTGACATAAAGTCAGTGGTTTTTTTTTGGCCTTCGATTTGCACTGATTTCATAACAACTTGTGAATTTTCGTTAAGACCATACGCCAGCTAATCGCCGACGTAAAATTTTGTTATTCCGCAGCTCTAGTCAATTGATTTGCTGCCAAAAATCACTGAGCTTTCTGTAAATCAGCCAACCATCAATAGCCGAAACAAAACCCATGCCACAGCCTTTGTATCGCTATGTAGAAGGATCTCGCGGCAGCGAACTTGAGCAATCGGTGGTCAGAATAGTTGTTGGCGTGGCTTTACTCTCTTACTTTGCCTACATCGGTGAATCAAGTCCGTATTCAAGTAGTGAATTTCACGCCGATGTACTCACCGTCACCGCAATTTTCCTAGGTGCTGCACTCAGCATCAGTGCCTGCATTTTATTTGGGCGTGGTGATGTGCCTGCGCGACGTATTGCTTCTATTGTGCTGGATGTCGGTGCTCTGTCTTATGTGTTCCTGATCGGCGGGATTCATGCCGCGCCATTATATTTTCTGTACCAGTGGATCATCATCGGTTACGGTTTTAGGTTTGGCAAAAAATATCTGTTCGTTGCCTTGGCGCTTTCACTCATAGGATTTGGTTGGGTCATCGTCTCCGTGCCCTACTGGATCAGCGAGCCAGGCCTCTCAGCCGGTTTGTGGGTAGGCACCCTGTTGATCTCCACTTACTTTAGTACGCTGGTCGGCAGACTTTATAAGGTGCTGGAGCACGCTGAAGTCGCCAATAACGCGAAACGTCAGTTCATTTGCGCTGTCAGTCATGAATTAAGAACGCCGCTGAATGCCATCATCGGTATGGTTGACTTAATGAAAAGCACCAAGATCGACCGAGAGCAAAAAGAAATGCTGGATTGCATGACTACGACCTCTCAGGTCATGTTGTCCCAGATTGAGGATGTGCTAGATTTTTCAAAAATAGAAGCAGGAAAAATGTCGATAAACTATACGACATTCGATCTATACCAACTTGCACAAAGCATTCTCGATATTTTTCGCTACCGAATTGATCCGCTGGCGATCGAGCTGATGAATAGCACCGCTTGCGATGTGCCTTTTCTTGTCAAGGGCGACCCACATCACCTTCGGCAAATTTTAGTGAATTTGCTTGGAAACTCAGTTAAGTTCACCGAGCAAGGACGAATAAGCTTGTGTGTAAGGCTTTTGTTCAGGACTCCAGACTCAGTCCGTCTGCGCTTCTCTGTAAAAGATACGGGGATAGGCATTCCACTCGAAGCGCAGAGCAGGATATTCGACAGCTTTACGCAAGCCGAAGAAACGATCGCAAGACGCTACGGCGGAACCGGTCTGGGGACTACCATCAGTAAGCAGCTGGTCGAGCTCATGGGAGGGGAGATCGGTTTCCAAAGTGTTCAAGGTCAAGGAAGTGATTTCTGGTTCGAGCTTGATTTCGGTCTGGCCAATGTTGAAGACCTGGAGAAAAACTCGCTTGCTACAATCCAAGTCAGAAGCATCATCATCGGTACAGAAAAAAATACGGATGAGTTGCTGAGCCATTTAACCAATTACATCAACAACCCGCCCGTTCTAGCCTCAGATTTTAATGAGGCAACAGACATCATTGGGCAATCCATATTAATTGGAAAGCCGATTCGATTGATCCTCATTCAAGAGTCGCCTTGGCCAGAATTGGCTTTGGAAAAGTACAAAACCATACTTCGGCAACGAGTACTTTCTATTCGCGAAGTTACCAACGACATGCCTGTGACATTGGCGCTGATCTCCCAGTCGGGATCGCAAGCTAGGCTAGTGGAGGAGCTAGCCGAGGAGGTTGGGTATTCAGTTGTCCTTCATTTGCCTTTCGATTTAGATCATTTGAATAATATCTTGCACGCCCATTTCATTATCTCGTCTCGAGATATCTCAAAAAAGTTCATACCGTTCGTTGCGGAATCTGATCTCTCATTGCCAACGACTAATCTCGATGTGAAATTCGACGACTGCACTTACAGAGTTCTGGTTGCAGAAGATAATCCGACAAATCGCAAGGTCATTCAAAAAATACTCGAGCGCGCTGGGCATCACTGTACTTTGGCGAAAGATGGTGAAGATGCACTCGACAAAATAGAGAAAAAAGAATTCGATGCCATCATCCTGGACATGAATATGCCCGGTTTAACGGGCATGGACGTCGCCCGCATGTACAGACTCATGCGCGGCAACATGGCGCGAGCTCCCATCATCATGTTTTCTGCCAACGTGACCACAGAAGCTCGTGATGAAAGTATTGAGGCGGGCGCTGATGAATTTCTTCCAAAGCCCATTCAGGTCAATTCGTTCCTACAAACTCTACAGCAGCTTGTGACTGACTTCAAGGTGTCCGGCCCGCCGGAAAATCGCGCTCTTTTACCAAAACCGAAACAT
>CANKWG010000129.1 GCA_947487325.1 Oxalobacteraceae bacterium
TAGGCATTTTTGATTGCAAGCCGTTATTGAGACTCGCGCCCTAATACACCGCCCTTCAATGGGCTAAAGACGCTGGATCCCGGCGTGCGCCGGGATGACAGTGGTTATTGAGACGACCGTAGAGTTCCCATCGTCATCCCGGCGTGCGCCGGGAAGAAAGTGGTTATTGAGACGACCATAGAGTTCCCACCGTCATCCCGGCGCACGCCGGGATCCAGTGTCTTTCGTGGTTTACGGTACGGCGTTGAGCATGATGAATACAAACCTGCCCTGCCATGACCAAAAAATTCAACGACAACTTTGGCAAGGTCGCGGAAAATACGAGCAGGTCGAACCTAAGCGGCGATACCGATAATCACGTTCGACGGCTCGATCACTGCAAGTACGGCTGATCCGACCTGCAAGTCAATCCTATCGATTTCAGGTCGGCTCATCGTGGTAACCAGCGTCATTCCGCTCTCCAGCAAGACCGTCAACTCCGACTGATGCTCACCTTGAGTGATCATGTGTACGGTACCTAGCAAGGCATTTTTAGCGAGTGGCGTATCGCTTTCATTTGGTAAGTGCAAGACCACTGATGATGCCTTAATCAACGCAAAGACCTTGGCACCCACGGCCAGCTGAAGCTCCCGACAGCTCTCGTGCGTGATGGATGCAATCAGCGTCTGACTGGCATTAACCATGATGCCCAGCTCGTCATTCACTTTACCCGGCGTGATGGACACCAGAATGCCTGCAAACTGGTTACGCGCGCTGGTTCGCATTGCGATTTCATTTTCCATCGCATAGTCATTCGACAGCCCGTTCGCCAACGTATCCAGGCGCGCGATGAAGCGCGCGTGCTCAGCCTGTATCAGTGAAAAATTGCGCAGGACTTGCTGACCACGCTCGGTCAGATGGGTACTGCCGCCGCCCTTGCCGCCGGCATGACGCTCGATCAGGGTACCGCCGGAGAGGCGCGTCATGTCATCAATGGCGTCCCACGCGCCCTTATAGCTGTAGCCGACCTGCTTCGCCGCCTGCGTCAGATTGCCGAGCTGATCGATCTGGCGCAGCAATTCAATCCGCCTGGCATTGGCGAACATCTCATCACCCACCCGAACCGTCAGTTCAGCATGCAAATTGAATCGGTCTTTGCCCATGATCCGCCCACCGCTATTGATGCAGCGATGAAAGCCCGGTTGACACCCAAAATAAAGCCGAGTAACTTTCGACTTCAAAATATACCTGACTTTACTTTGATTATTGTCTTTTAGTTAATCTTGCGGTCAACTTAAGACTGCAAACAGATCCCCCCCCGATAGAGGAGTCTCGTAATGCCACAAAGAGACAAGCGCCGATGCTGCAGATTCTTTGCGTGGGGCACCAGGCTTTGAGGAATATGGGACAAGAACGGCGCGTCGGCGAGCGCTACAAACGGGGGGATTTTGAAGCTAGCTACACTCAACTCGAGGCGTGGCTGCTGGCTACTCGAAAAGCAAGCGCAATCAATCGGGCATATCCATCGTTGCACAATATAACTTCTGGGCAAGATCATGAAACCTCTTCACTGCACTATCGCTACCCTCGCTCTGATTATGTCGATAACGACTTCAGCTGCAGAAGTCAAAGTCGCCGTGGCAGCTAATTTCGCGCAAACAATGAAAGAAATCAGCACGGTGTTTGAAAAAGATACCGGACACAAGCTCGCTATCACACAAGGATCCACCGGCAAGCTTTACGCACAAATTAGTCAAGGTGCACCCTTCGAGGTATTTCTATCTGCCGACGACGAGACGCCAGAAAAATTGATCACCGAAGGCAAGGCGATTGCTGGTACCCGATTCACTTATGCGATCGGACGACTGGCGCTGTGGTCACCCAATCCTGATTTGGTCAATGAGGGCGGACAGGTACTCAAAACCGATAAATTCCGTTTTCTGGCGATTGCCAACGCACGTGTCGCACCTTATGGTCGCGCTGCCGTACAAGTCATGCAAAAGCTAGGTGTACTCTCCAGCATTGAGCCGCGTGTGGTGCAGGGCGAGAGCATCACGCAAACTTTTCAGTTCGTCTCTACTGGTAACGCGCAACTGGGATTTGTGGCACTCTCGCAGATCAACGAAAACGGCAAGCTAAAATCAGGCTCAGCTTGGATCGTCCCTGAAAACATGCACGAACAACTGCGACAGGATGCGGTGCTTTTAAATCCCGGCAAAGACTCTGCTGCAGCGAGTGCTCTGCTGAGCTTCCTGAAGTCGGAAAAGGCAAAAAAAATCATCGCATCACACGGTTACCAATTCTGACTATGACAAACGCTCATGTGGACACCTGAACCGGAAGTCTGGCAAGCGATCTGGCTGACGGTGCAGCTGTCGGGCATCGTCACCCTGATACTGCTGATCGCTGGTACGCCAATCGCATGGTGGCTATCGCGTACCAGCAGCGCATGGAAAGCCCCGATTGCTGCGGTGGTCGCGCTACCTCTGGTACTACCGCCGACGGTGCTGGGTTTTTATTTGCTGATCGCGATGGGACCGGAAGGTCCCGTTGGCCGGATCACCCACTCGCTCGGTCTTGGACAACTGCCCTTCACGTTTCCCGGATTAGTGATTGCTTCCGTTTTTTACTCGCTACCTTTCATGGTGCAGCCATTGCAGAACGCGTTCGAAGCAATGGGCCGCCGACCGCTGGAAGTCGCTGCGACCTTGCGCGCCTCACCGCTGGATGCTTTTTTTACCGTCGCGGTACCGATGGCGCTGCCGGGATTCCTGACCGCTTGTGTGATGACCTTCGCGCACACGGTGGGCGAGTTCGGTGTCGTACTCATGATTGGAGGTAATCTCGCCGGCGAAACCCGCGTAGCCTCCGTACAGATTTACGACTATGTCGAAGCCATGCAATACCCAGAGGCGCATGGGCTGGCAGCGATCATGGTGGCCTTCTCCTTCATCGTCTTGCTGCTGCTGCAGATCTGGCGACCTGTCACACGCAAGGGAGTCTGAGTTGAACAGCATTCAGGCCCGATTCAAACTCGACTGGCCGGGCTTTTCACTGGATGTCGATCTCTCACTTCCGGGTCGCGGCGTGACCGCCTTATTCGGTCCTTCTGGCTGCGGCAAGACCACCCTCCTACGCAGTATCGCCGGACTTGAGCGTCCACCCAAAGGCTTCCTGCAAGTGAATGGCGAGGTCTGGCAGGACGACAGTATTTGGTTGCCGACACATCGTCGGCCACTGGCTTATGTATTTCAGGAATCTAGTCTGTTCCCCCACCTGAGCGTGATGGGAAATCTGCAGTACGGCAGACAACGTACGTCACCAGCAAACGCATTCGATCTCTCGCAGGTAATCGAGCTACTCGGTATCGAAGCCCTGCTACCGCGCAAACCCGATGCGCTCTCCGGTGGCGAACGACAGCGCGTGGCCATCGCACGTGCACTGGCGGTGAATCCACGACTGCTGCTGATGGATGAGCCACTGGCGGCGCTGGATATGCAACGCAAACAGGAAATCCTGCCCTATCTGGAACGCATGCAGAAGACGCTCGACATACCGATCATCTACGTGACGCATGCACCGGATGAAGTGGCACGACTTGCGGAGCACATCGTGATGCTCGAACACGGCAAGGTCACGGCCAGCGGTTCGCTTCACGACACATTATCGCGCGTGGATCTGCCCTTGCGTCTCGGCGATGACCTGGGCGTGATCATTGATGCACGTGTCAGTGAGATCGATAAACAATGGCATCTGGCGCGACTGGATTTTGCCGATGGCGCCTGCTGGACGCGTGATCAGGGTTTGGCTTTGCAGGATACGGCGCGTCTGCATATTCTGGCGCGCGATGTCAGTATCGCGCGCGAAAAGCCGGCCCAAAGCAGTATTCAGAATATACTTTCGGGGCGCATCGACCGCTGTGTCGATGATGACGCTCCGGGTAGTGTGATTGTTCGTGTGCTAATCGGAGAAACGCCCCTGCTGGCGCGCATTACTGCCCGCGCCGTTGCTGAGCTTGCGTTGAAGCCGGGTGACACAGTCTGGGTACAGGTCAAGTCCGTTGCATTGGCGAGATAAACCATGGTGGAAGTTTTTGTGATTCGCTGGACGATGATCGCTGCGCTGCTTTTGGGCATGTCGACGGCAACGGCCGCGCCTGGCAAAGACACTCTGCGTTTTGCTTGCCGTGGCTGGATGCCCATCTATCTGGGGAGTTGGGTGCCCATCAACCCGGACCCGAGCGATTTCGACTCACTGACGGTTGAGGTCAACGAAGCTACGCGCATGACCAGCTTCGTTCTGACGATGATAGGTCGCGCCAATTTTGCGACAAAAATCAACGAGTCTCATGTCAAAGGCGCCATCGCTTTCAAGCAAATGATGGTCGATGACTACATTGAATACATCGACTTCATGCTCAATCGCGGCACGGGTGAAATCATTATCACCGCGCTGGAGAAAGGCCGACGTGGGCATACGCTCTATCGCGGCAAATGTGCTTCAGTAAAAAGCAGTTTCTGATCACGCCTCACCCACGAAGCACTTTGCGCATCAACACGACGTCAACATCAGCGTAAGCAAATCTACCTGCACATCAGAACAGACTCGCTGGCGTAAAACGCAGGCCGAAAGAAATCCAGCGATTACCCTCGCTGGTACCGGTTTGTTGTCCAACCGTCGCATCCACCTGAAACAAGTTCGGAATGATCGCGTAGCGTACACCGGTCTGCCAATAAGGATTGGCGAGGTTATCCCCAAAGCTTTCTGCCACCAGTGTCAGCCGATGGGTCGCATTGATCTCACTGCCGATACCCCAGGTAAGACGCTGTCGAGAAAGTGACTTGTCATGCAACCATCCCGTATTCAGATGCATGACCACCCGGTCATCCGCAAATGACAATGAGAGCGGGAAATAAAGGTAAGTATTGCCATGCTGGTTGGGGCCAGGATTGATCTCGGGATGACGCACAGTACCGATCGCCGCCCCCCAGCCCCAGCCATTGGTTTCGAGTGTACGGAAAAGGGTTTTCGCCTGAAAAACATAATCCTCTGAAGTGGACAGAGAAGTATCCTGATAGCGCGCTTGCCCACCCCCCACAGTCAATTCTAGATTTCCGGTAGGGTTGCAGGCGGGCAGCGCCCAGACCTCGGTGCTGTCGGCATAAAAGCGTGTCCAACTCTCAAACTGGCAGCTACCCGCCGTGGTCAAACGCGCATCATCGGTAACGAAAGGTCGTGCTGCTTCTGCTGGTAGGTGAACCAAGGCAAAGCATAAAACGCTACACAAAAACGAGCGAATCAAACAGACAAGATATTTGTGATGACAGTTCGGTGGCGTCATGGCATCGCAGGGTCGATATGCTTCAGTAGCACCGCAGCCCAGTGACGCATTTGCGTCTGATCGAGCAGCGCTACGGACTCATGGTCACAACTTTTTAACATCGCCGCTGCGTCTTCCCGGCTGCCCAACTCCTCAAGCAAATAGAGCTTGCCATCCCACTCGAAATGGGTGAACCAGCGCAAGCCCGGCAAAGGCTCGAGGGCAGCGAACATCTGCAACCGGCGCAGCAGCATGCGGGCCGTGGGATAGTCGACTAAAAACCGCAACGACAAACCTTGCGCATGCGCAGCCTCCTCTGCAAGGTCCACGCCCGCGTGGGTACCGAGCCACATCAGCTCACCGGAGTCATCGATACCAAAATACGCAGGCTGGGAAGACATGAAAGGTTGTCGAATGAAAAACTTACGGAATGAAATTCTCGAAAGTTAATTCTAATCATTAAAACTGACAAAGTTATTTCGTAAATTCTAGTTTTTGAGATACCAGAAGTCAGCCTGGGTCGTTAATGAACAAATCCAAAAGCTTCAGTCCTCTTCCATCTGCACCGAGGGACGCTTTGCCATACTCATAGCGCTTCTTCTCATTTGCTTGCAATTGCAGACACAGCGCGATGCACGCCGAGCTTGAGGCCCGCAGCATCCAACACAGCCAAGAGCGTTTTGATAGTTGGATTACCATTCGGCGAAAGAACGCGATAGAGACTTTCGCGAGGAATGCCTGCTCTCTCTGCAACTGCCGCCATCCCTTGCGCTTCAGCGACATGGCGCAATGCCGCCAGCAATGCTTCACGGCCTCCATCTTGATTGGCCTCTTCCATCGCTGCAGCAAGATATTCATATGCAAATGACGGGTCTTCACGCAACAACTCAATCACTGCTTCATTGTGTGAACGGCTTGCATTATTCATGATGATTTCTCCGCTTCCAGTCACTTAGATAAGCGACGGCGGTCTCAATATCGACCTGTTGCTGTTGCTGTTGCTTTCGCTTGTTACCACCAGCGAGCAACAAAATGATTTTCGTCAAAGTACAGCTTGCCCCATATACGGTCGAAAAACGTATCTAAAAAATAATTTTTTAGCCGCCGAAGAACTGGGATATACTCCCGCCATATACATCTTTGAAGGGAAATCATCTGATGCCCATTTCCACTGTTTTCATTAACAACCGCACTCAGGCGGTCCGACTCCCGGCAGAAGTTCGCTTACCCGAAGGCGTGAAACGAGTCACCGTCAGGGGGGGGGGGGGGGGGGGGGGGGGGGGGGGGGGGGGGGGGGGGGGGGGGGGGGGGGT
>CANKWG010000130.1 GCA_947487325.1 Oxalobacteraceae bacterium
AGACGCGTTCGCATTTTGTCATTAAAGTTCTGGCGAAACTTGGTCATCAAACCATACGACTGCACCTGCGTATTTTCTATACGGGCACTAGACGAATCGGACGAAAAATTGTACGAGCCATTCAAATCCATACGGTTATCGCGAAAATACGGGGTAACGCTCAATTGCATACCCTGCCCCAAATCCTTCTCTACCGCCGATGACAAACGCAGTGCATCCACCTTGCGATACGCGGCCGAGCGCAGATTCACTGTCGGATTATTCAGATAAAGATCCAGCGGTAATGCCGAGTTCGCACCGGTCTGCTGATCGATGTGCGTACCTCCCAAAATAGTTTTCACCAAGGTCTGCGAGTCGTACTCATGATCCCAGCGTAGATTCACGCTTTGTCGCTCATAGGCCGTGCTGTCACGCCAGCCATCGGTATGCGTCAGATTCAGATCCGCCCGCAAGGCATTGGGGCCACGTCGACCACTATCGATACCACCCAACACACGTCCCCAACCATAACTTCCTGCTTCAACCGAAAGATCTGCACCGGCCGTCTCGCGAGGCGTGCGAGACAACACATTCACCAAACCACCGATCGCATCCGAGCCATACAAGGCCGAGCCAATACCGCGCACCACTTCCACGCCACCCGCCGAGGGCAGATTGAGTTCATACAATGCGTTGTGATTGAAATTACCGGTGGCGCGCACTGGGATGCCATCCTCCAGGAACAGGTACATGGGACCCGTCGTAAAACCCTGGCGTATCGCCGTTGTATGACCCTCGCCATTGGTGACCGCGATGGCTACGCCGGGAATCTGTCCCAGCAATTGTTGTGGATGAGAGGGTCGGGTGAAATCGATCGCACGGCGATCAATCACGCCCACCGATGAGGGGGTTTCGGATAACAGTGTTTCCTCGCGCGTACCGGTCACGGTCACGGCAGGCAAGAGCGTATCGGCAAAACCGGTTTGCGCGACACAAAGAGCGCTCGCGATGAACGCTCTGGTAACTGCAGCAGACATAAAAACTCCTGAACAAAAGAGAAAGGCATCACGGTGGAACACGTTCGTGAGCCACCGGCGACATCAGGCTGTGATCAGGAGAAGATGGGAGGGGCGCGGGATTGTCGCTGAAAAGCGGAGAAGGTCAGAACGGGCGTGCGATCGCGCCGGATGGACGGACTGTCAGTGGCGACATCCGACAGGTAGGTACGTACATCGAACTCGGGGGCGGCGCCGGTAGCGGCACACAAGACGCAATGATCTGCCGCAGCATGCGAGAACTGCGGCTCGCTGGCATCGGACATTTGCACCCACTTGACGCCCGAGGTGACGCAAACCTCAATCCAGCGCTTGCCATCACCGGAACGCACGCCCGCAATCGCTGGCATCAGCGATTGCAATAGCAGGGCTGCGACTAACCAGCAGGACAGCGCTTTGCGGGAGATCAGGCGAGAAAACATAGGGCGTGATTTTATCATGCGGTCCTTGTCACTTTCTCATGATGCACGGCATTCCCCAGCAAGACAGCAAGGCTTGACATCCCTTGTGACCTGCGCACTCTCCGGGCGCGATCCGAACAATTTGCTGTCCAATCAATCAGGTAACTTGAGGGATTTTTCCCAGCAAATGATGCTTTTCTCTGCTGAAAAATTACCTTAAAGACAACTTAATGAATAACAAACCGGTAAAAACACCCCGCAAAAGCTGTGTTACATTGAGGAAACAAGTTGCTTATACGCCACAAAGATGAGTGTTTTCAAGGCTTTCTAGCCATTTTGGCTAGTTGGGCGATAAGCGCCCTTTGATATCCGCAAATTTCTGCTTATTGTGTTTGCTGCATTGCAGAAATATGGAATTGGGGACACAATTTGGGCGTCTTGAATGAGGGGTAATCATGCTCTATCAACTTCATGAAATGAATCGTACCTTGCTTAGTCCGCTGATACAGTGGGCTGAGGCATCGTCAAAGCTGTTTACGAACCCCGTCTCGCCCTTTGCGCATACGCCGTTTGCCCAGCGCATCGCCGCAGGCTATGAACTGATGTTCCGTCTAGGCAAGGATTATGAAAAGCCCGCCTTTGGCATCACGCACACCGTAGTAGCCGAAACACGTACCGCCATCATTGAAGACACGGTTCTTGAAAAGCCCTTCTGCAAATTACTGCACTTCCGCAAGGACGCCCATTTCCTTACGCCCGAACAACTGATTCAACCCAAGATATTGCTGGTGGCGCCACTCTCCGGCCATCACTCGACCTTGTTGCGGGACACAGTCAACACCCTCCTGCCTGAGCATGATGTCTACATCACTGACTGGGTCGATGCGCGCATGGTTCCCATGGAAAAAGGCGCGTTCCATCTGCATGATTACATCTACTACGTACAGGAATTCATCCGCTTCCTTGGGCCGAACCTGAACGTCGTCTCGGTCTGTCAGCCCACCGTGCCCGTGCTGGCGGCCATTTCGCTGATGGCCACTGCTGGCGACACCGCGCTCCCCAAGACCATGGTGATGATGGGCGGTCCGATTGACTCACGCAAATCGCCTACCGAAGTCAATGATCTGGCGATGAACAAACCCTACGCCTGGTTTGAAAACAATGTGATCTACAGCGTGCCGCCGAATTACCCTGGCTATGGCCGTCGCGTCTATCCCGGCTTCCTGCAGCATGCCGGCTTCGTCGCCATGAATCCACGCCGTCACGCGCAAAGTCACTGGGAGTTCTATCTGCATCTGCGCGAAGGCGACAATGAATCGGCAGCAGAGCATCGCAAGTTCTACGATGAATACAACGCCGTGCTCGACATGCCCGCCGAGTATTACCTTGAGACGATCAAGACCGTCTTTCAGGATCACGCGCTGCCTCTGGGCACTTGGGAAGTCGAAGGCAAGCTGGTCAGACCCCAGGACATCAAGTCCGTGGCCTTGTTTACTATCGAAGGCGAACTCGATGATATTTCCGGTTCGGGCCAAACACAGGCAGCGCAAGACCTGTGCTCCGGCATTCCTGAGAACATGAAGCAGCATTTCGAAGCACCGAAGTGCGGTCACTACGGCATCTTCTCCGGTCGTCGCTGGCGCGAAATGATTGCGCCCCGCATCGGTGAATTCATCCGCGCGCATGCCTGACACGGCAGCGTCTCAGATCAGCCGCCCTTGGGCGGCTTTTTTCATGGCCGTGACGCGGATCGCAAATACCGGATAATGGTGGTCTATGTCAGATCGCTCACCCACCCTCGCTGATCGTCTTGAAGACCTGCTACCGCAGACGCAATGCACGAAATGCGGCTATCCCGCCTGCCGTCCCTATGCCGAAGCCATGGCCAGCGGCGAGGCGAGTTACAACCAGTGCCCGCCCGGTGGTGCGCAGGGTATCGCGCGTCTGGCCGAAGCACTGGGCAAACCTGTCATAGCCCTCAACCCTGTCCATGGCGTAGAGCGCGAACGTCCGGTCGCCGTGATCGACGAACCCGCGTGCATAGGATGCACGCTGTGCATACAGGCTTGCCCGGTCGATGCGATCGTCGGCGCAGCAAAACAAATGCACACCGTGATACCGGAGCTCTGCACCGGCTGCGATCTCTGTGTTGCCCCCTGCCCTGTCGATTGCATTGCGATGGTCTCGGTAACCCCGGACAAAACGGGATGGGATGCGTGGTCATCGTCCGCAGCAGACGCAGCGCGTGAACGCTTTCACCTTCGCAATGAACGACTGATCCGCGAAAAAGCTGAGAACGATGCGCGACTGGCAGCGAAAGCAGCCGCCAAATTACGCGAAGTCGAGCAGGAATCCGCACAAAATCCCGAAGCGCTCGCTGAAAAAGAGCGCAAGCGCGCCATCATTCAAGCCGCACTGGAACGAGCGCGCCAGCAAAAAGAGGCATCTTCCGGGGAGAAGTCATGAACCCTGAAAAACGCCGCGAGATTTTCGCACGACTCAAAGCAGCCAATCCGCATCCTACGACCGAGCTGGAATACACCACACCTTTCGAGTTGCTGATCGCCGTGATCCTGTCGGCACAAGCGACCGACGTTTCAGTCAACAAGGCAACGCGACAGCTTTATCCGGTGGCGAGTACACCGGCGGCCATTCATGCGCTGGGTGTCGAAGGTCTGATCCCGTATGTGCAAACGATCGGCTTATATCGCAACAAAGCTAAAAATGTGATCGAAACCTGCCGCATTCTGCTCGAGCAGCATGGTGGCGAAGTGCCGCGTGATCGCGAAGCCCTGCAATCCCTGCCCGGCGTGGGTCGCAAGACAGCGAATGTTGTGCTCAATACCGCATTCGGCGTGCCGGCGATGGCCGTTGATACGCATATCTTCCGCGTCTCCAACCGCACGGGCATTGCACCCGGCAAGAATGTCGACATCGTTGAGCAAAAACTGATGAAGTTCGTGCCACCCGAGTACCTGATGGACGCGCATCATTGGTTGATACTGCATGGCCGCTATACCTGTATTGCACGCAGCCCGCAGTGCTGGAATTGTCTGATTGCGGATTTGTGCGAGTTCAAATCAAAAACACCGAAACCCGAAAAAGCTGTCTGACCTGCACCCCATGTTTAACCCCAGCAAAGACGAAGTCCGTCAATTCTTCTGCACCACTTGGAAAAAATCCACGAGTGGCGATGTACTAACACCGCTAGAAGCAATTGCCAGCGACTGGATACGTCAGCATCCCGAATACGAAAGCGATCTGGCGGATACCGAACGTGCTCTGGAGAAGGACTACAGCGTTGATCAGGGACGCAGCAATCCCTTTCTGCATCTGTCCATGCACCTGTCAATCCACGAACAGATCTCGGTGGATCAACCGCCGGGTATACGCGATGCGTGCGAAGCGCTGATCAAACGGCTGGGCTCAGTGCATGATGCCCATCATCTGATCATGGAATGTCTGGGTGAAATGCTGTGGTCCTCGCAACGCAACGGCACAGCACCCGATGGTGCGGCCTACATTCACTGCATACGTCAACGCGCCAGCCAATAAAAAAGCCGCGCAGTGCGCGGCTTTTTTACGATCTAAAAACAGCTTACTTACGAACTACCAACGAACCCGGCAAGCTGGCAAGATAGGCTGCGATGTCGCTGATCTCTTTTTTCGACAGCGGCTTGGCCATACCGCCCATGATCGCGTTGGCGCGACCATTACCGCCACTGGCGCCACGCTGATAAGCAACGAGGGCATGCTCGATGTAGTCAGCGTGCTGACCCGCGAGCTTTGGATAGCTAGGATCGATAGGACTGTTGTAATCCGCGCCGTGACAGGAAGCGCAATTATATTTTTGTGCGGCGGCCTTGCCCGCTTCGACATTGCCCGCAAACGCGTTCATCGACAGCGCCAGGGCCAGGAATGCAAATAGCTTTTTCATGAATGGCTCCGTTTATTTCTGCTGGGCGTAATAGGCGGCAACATCGGCGATGTCCTGATCGGACAGACCGGCAGCAATGCCTACCATCGACGGATGCTTGCGCTCACCTTTTTTATAAGCAGTCAGTGCGGCAGCAATGTACTTCTCAGACTGACCGCCCAACATGGGCACACGATAGACCTCGGGGAAAGAGGCTTTGTAGCCAGGGATGCCATGGCAGCCGATACACATAGCCACCTTGTTTTTGGCCGCAGCGACATCGCCTTTGACATCAGCAGCTGCCGACACCTGAGCGAGCGAGACCAGCGCAATAAGAACAAAAAGTTTTTTCATGATAGCGGGGTGGGGTTATTCAAAAACGAAACTGGTGCGGACGGAAACAGACAGCATTTGTACAAGAAATATTGCCGGCCCGTCACTAAAAAACGCACGCAATTCTAACCGATTCATGGCGGACGAGTCTAATATTGACCCACATTAATCGACTAGCGTGAACGACCTTCGCACTTTCAGTCGTTTATACTCGACCTTATTTTCTATGACTGATCAGTACAATGAACAAACCCCTACGCTTTGAAGGTTCAGAGCAATACGTCGCCACCAGCGACCTCAAACTCGCGGTCAATGCCGCCCTGACCCTGCAACGTCCCCTGCTCATCAAGGGTGAACCCGGTACTGGCAAGACCATGCTGGCCGAGGAAGTGGCGGCGGCACTAAAGATGCCACTTTTGCAATGGCACATCAAATCCACCACCAAGGCCCAACAAGGCCTATATGAATATGACGCCGTCTCGCGATTGCGCGATTCCCAGCTTGGCGACGAGCGGGTGCGGGATATTCAGAACTACATCGTACGCGGCGTGCTCTGGCAGGCATTCAGCTCGGATGAGCCCGTTGTGCTGCTGATTGACGAAATCGACAAGGCCGACATCGAGTTCCCGAACGATTTGCTGCGCGAAATCGACCGTATGGAGTTCTATGTCTACGAAACCCGCGAAATGGTTCGCGCCAAGCACCGACCGCTGGTAATTATTACTTCAAACAATGAAAAAGAGCTGCCAGACGCTTTCCTGCGTCGATGCTTCTTTCACTACATCAAATTCCCCGATGCGGAAACGATGC
>CANKWG010000131.1 GCA_947487325.1 Oxalobacteraceae bacterium
ATTAAGCGGCCCGCGTGTCGTATCACCGCCGATCAATCGTATGCCCTCGGCGTCGGCCAGCGCAAACAAGCCCCGGGCAAAACCGGCAAGCCAGTTTTCATCGGCTGACGGGAGTGAGAGTGCCAAAGTGAAGGCCATCGGTTTCGCACCCATGGCCGCAAGATCAGACAAGTTCACCGCAAGCGCCTTGTGGCCCAGCTTTTCCGGATCCGCACCGGCAAAAAAATGGCGCCCTTCGACCAGCATGTCGGTGGAGATGGCCAGGGTCTGGCCCGGTGGGGGTGCAAGTAAAGCGCAATCGTCACCCACACCCAGTTTCACCACGTTGTCTGGGGCTTGCGGGCGATCGAAATAGCGGGCGATGAGTTCGAATTCAGACAACATAGCGGCGATTGTACCGAAGTACTATCTTGATCAAGCTCGGCGCTCTTGATGCAGCAACTGTTCGACTATCGATCATTTAAGCCATAAACCATCGGTCTGATAAAATCGCAGTTCAATTTTAAGCTGCAATTACGCTGCAAAGTACTCAGGAAAGCTGCCTCGCATGGATTCAGATAAAACACAGAAAGAGATTCGCCAGCAATTCCGTCAGGCTGCCCTCGAGTATCACGAATTTCCCACCCCCGGAAAGATCAGCGTCACCCCCACCAAGCAATTGACCAATCAGCGTGATCTGGCGCTGGCCTACTCACCGGGTGTTGCCGCGGCCTGCGAGGAAATCGCTGCCGATCCCGCCAACGCCTTCCGCTACACCGCACGCGGCAATCTGGTTGCCGTCATTACCAATGGCACCGCCGTGCTGGGGCTGGGCAATATCGGCCCGCTGGCCGCCAAGCCGGTGATGGAAGGCAAGGGCGTTCTGTTCAAAAAGTTTGCTGGCATCGATGTGTTTGATATCGAAATCAACGAGACCGATCCCGACAAGCTCTGCGACATCATTGCTGCGCTGGAGCCGACCTTTGGTGGTATCAATCTCGAAGACATCAAGGCGCCCGAGTGTTTCTATATCGAGCGCAAGCTGCGTGACCGGATGAGGATTCCGGTGTTTCATGATGACCAGCACGGCACCGCCATCATCGTGGGTGCAGCGATCATGAATGGCCTCAAGGTCGTTGGCAAAGATCTTAAAAAATGCAAACTCGTGGTCTCGGGTGCTGGTGCGGCAGCCCTCGCCTGTCTGGATCTGATCGTTGATCTTGGCTTCCCGATTGAAAATATTTTTGTTACCGATCTCGCCGGTGTGGTCTACAAAGGCCGCAAGGAGCTGATGGATCCGGACAAGGAACGCTTCGCGCAGGAGACCACCGCGCGCACGCTGGCCGAAGTCATTCCGGGTGCGGATATTTTTCTGGGGCTCTCTGCAGGTGGCGTGCTCAAACAAGACATGGTGCGTGCGATGGGGTCGCGCCCGCTGGTGCTGGCACTTGCCAATCCCACCCCGGAAATTCTGCCCGAGGAAGTGCGCGAAGTGCGTGATGATGCCGTCATCGCCACCGGTCGTTCGGACTATCCGAATCAGGTCAACAATGTGCTGTGCTTTCCGTACATTTTCCGTGGCGCGCTCGATTGCGGCGCCACCACCATTACACGTCCGATGGAAATCGCCGCTGTGCATGCGATCGCCGAGCTGGCACAGGCCGAGCAATCGGATGTGGTCGCGACGACGTATGGCATCACCAATCTCGCGTTTGGTCCGGATTACCTGATACCCAAACCCTTCGATCCGCGCCTCATGCTCAAGATCGCACCGGCGGTCGCGCGTGCGGCCGAAGAGTCAGGTGTCGCGCTGCGACCCATCAAAGACATGGCCGCCTATGCGGATCGTTTGCAGCAGTTTGTGTATCACAGCGGTAGTTTCATGAAGCCGGTATTCGCGATTGCTAAGAAAGCACCGCCATCGAAGAAGCGCATCGTCTTTGCCGAAGGCGAAGAAGAGCGCGTGCTGCGTGCCGTGCAGGTGGTGCTGGATGAAGGTCTGGCCAAGCCCACGCTGATCGGTCGTCCTGCGGTGCTTGCGCAACGCATCGAACGTTATGGCCTGCGCCTTCGTCCTGAAATCGATTTCGACATCATCAATCCAGAACAAGACGACCGCTATCGCTCCTATTGGGAGACCTATCTGGCGATGACGAACCGCAAGGGCGTCACCGAGCAATGGGCGCGGTTGGAAATGCGTCGTCGGCATACCCTCATTGGCGCGATGGCGATTCATAAAGGTGATGCCGATGGCATGATCTGCGGCACCTTCGGCAGCACTGATCTGCATTTGCACTATATCGATCAGGTATTGGGCAAGCGCCCTGGGGTCAATACGTATGCAGCAATGAATGCGCTGATCTTGCCCGATCGTCAGTTGGTGCTGGTGGATACCCATGTCAATGAAAATCCTACAGCAGAGCAGCTGGCCGAGATCACCATCATGGCGGCAGAAGAAATGCGCCGCTTTGGTTTGCATCCGCGCGCTGCCTTACTCTCACATTCTAATTTCGGCAGCAACGACAGCGAGTCTGCAAAAAAAATGCGTGCAGCGCTGGCACTGCTCAGAGCGCGCGCACCGGAACTCGAGGTCGATGGTGAAATGCACGGTGACACTGCATTGGATGCGCATACCTTGCGCGCTCTGATGCCTGACACACCTCTCAAAGGTGATGCGAACCTGCTGGTCATGCCTAATATCGATTCGGCCAATATCGCTTACAACCTGCTCAAGGTCGCGGCGGGCAATGGTGTGGCGATTGGTCCCATCCTGCTGGGCTGTGCACGGCCGGTCCATGTCCTCACGCCCTCGGCCACGGTACGCCGTATCGTCAATATGACCGCGCTGGTGGTGGTGGATGCGGTGTCGCAGCGCTGACACCGCTTTTCAAAGCCTTTCTTTGCGGACAGGCGGCTGATTTACAATAGGCACCGGCGACGGATTCGCTAACGACCGGCAGTATTTGCAGGATCCGTCATAGTGCCGCGTGTGTCGCCGCCCCGACAAGGACCGTCCATTGACCCAAACCCCGCTCGCTGTCGATCTCGACGGTACGCTCATTCTTACCGATACCCTGCATGAATCTGCAGTACGGGCTTTGCGTGCGCGTCCGCTGTCGGTGCTTCAAATACCTTTCTGGCTGGTCCAAGGCAAGGCTGCGCTGAAGCAGCGCCTATCTGCGCTCACCGATTTCGATGCTGCGGCACTGCCTTATAACGAGCCACTGCTAGCGTGGCTGCGCGCCGAACATGCACAAGGCCGCAAATTCATCCTCTGCACTGCTGCCGATAGGTCATTAGCGAATGCTGTCGCTGAACACCTGGGTATTTTTGATGAAGTCATGGCCAGCGATGGTCACCATAACCTGAGCGCCGAAAACAAGGGCGCTGCATTGGAAGCGCGCTTTGGTCGCGGTGGTTTTGATTACGCGGGCAATTCTTCGGCTGATCTGCCTGTCTGGCAGCGTGCGCGGCGTGCAATCGTTGTGAACGCATCGGCATCGGTAGAGCAGCAGGCAGGCGCTGTGTCCGAGGTTGAGCGTGTGTTTGCCGCCGACAACGTGGGTCTTTCAGACATCAGCCGGGTATTGCGCTTGCATCAATGGGCAAAAAACCTGCTGCTCTTCATTACCCCCATGGCCGCGCATATCGTGCCCGATGCTGGCATGGCCAGCGCGTTGATACTGGCCTTTCTGGCATTCTGTTTTTGTGCTTCGGCGGTGTACGTAGCCAATGATCTATTCGATCTCGATAGTGACCGTCATCACCCCAGAAAAAAATTCCGCCCCTTTGCGTCGGGTCGAGTCAGTGTGCAGTTTGGGGTGTTGCTCATTCCGTTACTGCTCTTGCTGGCTGTCTTGCTGGCGCTTGAGGTAGGCGCGAATTTCACATCATGGCTGGCGTTTTATTTCGTACTGACGTGTGCATACTCTTGGGGACTCAAGCGTCTGATCATCGCTGACTGTTTGGTGTTGGCGATGCTGTACTCGGTGCGCATTATTGCTGGTGCTGCTGCTGCCGATATTCCGATGTCGTTCTGGTTACTCGCGTTTTCGGTGTTCCTTTTCCTCTCACTGGCTTTCGTCAAACGCTATGCAGAACTGATTGTGCAAGCAAAGATGGGGCGCGAGAAGGCACATGGGCGCGGCTATTTCACGACCGATGCGTCGCTGGTCCAGAATCTTGGTATGTCCGCAGGCTATTCCGCGGTACTGGTGTTGGCGTTCTATCTCAATAGCGATGCGGTGGTGAAGCTGTATCGCTCACCGGAATTCATGTGGTTGTCGGTGCCTATCATGCTTTTCTGGATCAGCTGGGTGTGGATGAAAGCGCATCGCGGGCAAATGCATGACGATCCGCTGATTTTTGCGCTCAGAGACAAGGCCAGTCTGATCGCCGGTGTCGCTTTCACTGTCGTGCTGGCCATAGGCTCAAGAGGCTGGCAGTGGTGAAGGTACATTCCTGGGGACGCCTGGGAGATTTTGATCATCAGGTGATCCCGCTGTCCGACCGTCATCGCATTGCACCGCAAATGCGATCTGAATCGTCTGGCCTCGCTTTTGGCATGGGTCGCAGCTATGGCGATGTATGCCTCAATCCCGGTGGCGTGTTGTGGAACACCACGATGCTCGATCGGTTCATCCGATTTGACGAAACAAGCGGTCTTCTGCAATGTGAAGCGGGCCTCTTGCTGCGTGATGTACAGCGAATGATCGTGCCGCGCGGTTGGATGCTGCCGGTCGTGCCGGGTACGCAGCTGGCGACGCTGGGTGGTGCTATCGCCAATGATGTACATGGCAAGAACCATCATGTCGCCGGTAGCTTTGGCGACCATGTTATTGAGATTGTGCTGACGCGTACTGATGGCAGCCGCAGTGTTCTTCGCGCGGGTGATGCACGCTTTGCAGCCACCATCGGCGGTCTGGGTCTGACGGGCGTGATCACCGAACTCACGCTGCAACTCAAACGCGTACAGGGCCCCTGGCTGCAGGTGGAGACACAGCCCTATAAGAATCTGGCGACATTTTTTGATCTGGCCGATGCTGCCGAAGCCGACTGGGAGCACACAGTGTCATGGATCGATTGTGTTGCAGGTAATGGGCGGGGTATTTTTATGCGCGCCAATCATTCGGATGCACAGCAAGCAGCGCCCAAATCGAGCCGTCAGTTGCGCATGCCTTTTGTGCCACCGGTGTCGCTGGTGAATACACTCACACTCAAGCCTTTCAATCAGCTGTACTACCAGCTGAAAAAAAAGCAGACGACAAATTTGCAGTACTACGAAAATTTCTTTCATCCGCTCGATCATTTACTGGAGTGGAATCGCATGTATGGACCGCGTGGATTTTTTCAGTATCAATTTGTATTGCCACGCGCGCAGGGACGTGAGGGCGTGCAGGCGATGCTGAAGCAAATCTCACGTGCGGGTGAGGGTTCATTCCTCGCTGTACTGAAAACCTTTGGTGAACGTTCTTCAGTTGGCATGCTCAGCTTTGCTCAGCCGGGCGTAACACTCGCGCTGGACTTTACCAATCAGGGTGACAAAACACACAAGTTGCTCGCATCTCTGGACGATATTGTTCGTGATGCGCGCGGCCGGCTTTATCCAGCTAAGGATGCGCGCATGCCGCGCGCGCTGTTTGAGGCAGGTTATCCTCGCTTGCAGGAATTTTTATCGCATCGCGATCCGGGCATCAGCTCAGCGATGTCGCGACGATTAATGGGAAGCTGACATGGGCAGACAAAGAATCATCATCATCGGCGCAACATCCGCGATTGCAGAGCACTGCGCTCGCCTGTGGGCGCAGCAGGCCAGCGATTTTGTGCTGGTAGGTCGTGATCAGGATCGTCTTGAGGGTGTCGCCGCGGACTTGCGGGTGCGCAGTCCTGAGTCATCTGCGCAAGCTATCGTCATGGATTTTTCCGATCCAGTCGCCATTGCGGCACTGACGAAGCAGACAGCGGCTGAAGGCCGCGTGGATATTGTGCTGATCGCGCACGGTAATCTGCCCGTGCAATCTGATTGTCAGCAGGATATCGCGCTGACTCGGCAGGCGCTCGAGATCAATGGCTTGTCGCCGGTATTATTCGCCGAAGCTTTTGCCGGTCAAATGGAAGCGGCGGGTAGCGGCACGCTCGCGATCATTGGATCGGTCGCTGGCGATCGCGGTCGTAAAACTAATTATGTGTATGGCGCTGCCAAGGGTCTGATTGATCGTTATGCACAAGGATTGCAGCATCGTTTTGCGGGCACGCAGGTAAAAATTGTCCTGATCAAGCCGGGCCCCACAGCCACCCCGATGACTGCGCATTTGCCGCAACGTGGGCTGGCTTCAGCTGCGGCGGTGGCAAATCGTATTGTGACGGCAGTGGCGGGGGGGCAGCCTGTGGTCTATGCGCCGGCGCGCTGGTGGCTGATCATGATGATCATTCGTCATTTGCCGCGCGTTGTTTTCAATCGTTTGAACATCTGAATGAA
>CANKWG010000132.1 GCA_947487325.1 Oxalobacteraceae bacterium
AAAAATGGCGATACGCCGCTTCAGCTTGCGCTGAAGCTCGGAAAAATGGAAGCTTCGAAAGCTTTGCAGGAAGCCGGGGCAATCTGAGGCCCAAGGCGACTTGTGGTCATCGCCGTCGGCGTCTCCTTGCATCTATGTTTTGAGATTAGAGTTTTGCCGGACCAGATTTAATCGTCGGTTCACGCTTTGCAATGATGGCATCCCCAACCCGGCTTCCCGATTTGCGGCCAAGTTGATCCAGAATAAACCGGCCCGTATCGGCGACGGCATTTAAATCAACCCCTGTCTTGACACCCAATTCGTGCAGGAGATACAGCACGTCTTCCGTCGCTACATTGCCGGTAGCGCCTTTGGCATAGGGGCAGCCTCCAAGACCAGCGACTGAAGAATCGAAAGTTGTTATGCCAGCTTGAAGGCTGGCGCAGATATTTCCTATTCCTTGTCCATACGTATCGTGGAAATGCATGGAGAGCTGATTGACTGGAACTTCATCCTTGAGGTGATCCAGAAGTTCGTACACATGGTTGGGTGTCGCCACGCCGATGGTGTCGGCAATATTAATGTCATCACAGTCAAGCTCGCGGAAATTGGCGACAACTTCGGTTACGTCTTCCAGCGTGACCTTATCCCCATAAAAGCCGAATGCACAACTGACCGTGCCGCGTAACTGCATGCCGTGTTCCTTGGTCTTTCGTGCAACCTCGCTGAAGCGTTCCATTGATTCCGCTTTCGAGCAATTTATATTCTTTTTAGAAAATACTTCAGACGCTGAGCCGAAGATCACTATTTTTTCTGGGGTAAATTCACCGGCGATTGCGGCTTTAAATCCTTTCATGTTGGGTACCAATACGGAGTACTCCACGCCTTCTTTGCGAGTAATTCCTGCCAGTACCTCAGCCGAACCCGCCATTTGTGGTACCCAATCGGGCGAAACAAAAGATCCCACTTCAATTTTTTCGAATCCGGCTTTGGTAAAGCGATTGATTAATTCGATCTTGACATTGTTGGACACCGTTTTTATTTCGTTTTGCAAGCCATCCCGTGCGCCCACTTCGACAATAGTGACTCGTTCGGGTAAGTCATTTAGAAATTTCCTGTAAGCGTGTGACCTTTCTTTCATAACAGGCATCTTGGGAGGCGCGGTATCGTGAGCGCCAATGACTGATGGAGGTGACGAAGTCTTTGAACAGGAGCGGCTGATTGGTTTCATGAATGACTCGAGCAAAGTTGGTGGTAAGTGAGGGTGAGCTTCATGTCATGGTGATGCTGTTGACCCACGCAATTTTACGTAGTGTCATTCCCGCAAATTTGATCTAAAGCTAATGACTGCAAGACATTGACCACGCAGAGTGGTGGCTTTATAGAAATTGAGAAGGGCAGCGCCTGCATTTCCCTCATTTTTAGGGGACACGGGACGACGTTGACGTTCCTTCGTTAATGCAATATAGTGCGTGTCTAAACATTAAGTGCACAATATTGCAATCAGGCCAGCCATGACCTTACCATTTACCGTTAACTATGCGACGTCTCCCGACCAGTACCGGCACTGGACGCTTGAGATCGACGGGCAGGGTGCGCCGATTGCGACGCTGACGATGAAGGTCGATGAGGACGGCGGCCTGCGCGAGGGCTACAAGCTCAAGCTCAATTCGTATGATCTGGGCGTCGATATCGAGCTCTATGATGCGGTCCAGCGGATCCGTTTCGAGCATCCGACTGTGCGAACCGTCGTGATTACCGGCGGTCGTGATCGCATTTTTTGTTCGGGCGCGAACATCTTCATGCTTGGCAAATCCTCGCATGCGTGGAAGGTCAATTTCTGTAAATTCACCAATGAAACGCGCAATGGTCTGGAAGACTCCAGTCAACATGGTGGACTGAAATTTGTCGCGGCCGTCAATGGCGCTTGCGCCGGTGGTGGTTACGAGCTAGCGGCGGCGTGCGACGAGATCATTTTGGTGGATGACCGTTCCTCGGCAGTGAGCTTGCCTGAAGTGCCGCTGCTTGGCGTATTGCCCGGTACCGGTGGACTGACGCGACTGACTGACAAGCGCAAGGTGAGGCACGACCTTGCCGATATTTTTTGTACGACATCCGAAGGGGTGCGCGGACAGAAGGCAAAAGACTGGAAGCTGGTCGACGAGATTGCCAAGCCCGCTGCCTTTGCTGACACCGTTCGAGTGCATGCGCTGAAACTGGCTGAGCAAAGTGAGCGTCCTTCCAACGGCAAGGGTGTGAATCTCACGCCGCTATCTCGCACATTCTCTGACGATGGTGTGGATTATGAATTCGTTTCGGTCAACATTGATCGTCAGGCACGCACCGCAACCCTGACCGTCAAAGCACCTGCGGCTGATCAGCCATCAGACATCGCCGGCATCGAGGCTGCCGGCGTGCATTGGTGGCCATTGCAGATGGCGCGCGAGTTGGATGACGCCATACTGCACTTGCGCACGAATGTGATTGATATCGGTACCTGGCTATTGAAGACTGAGGGTGATGCAGGAAAAGTGCTCGCCTGCGACGCTGTGCTGGTCGCACAGCAGTCGCACTGGCTGGTACGCGAAACCATCGGGCTGCTGCGCCGTACCTTCGCACGCATTGATGTGTCCTCGCGCAGTTTGTTTGCGCTGATTGATGAGGGTTCTTGCTTTGCTGGTACGTTGGCCGAGCTGGCGTTTGCCGCTGACCGCAGCTATATGCTCGCGCTTCCAGATACGCCAGATGCAGCGCCGAAGCTTGCGCTCTCCGAAATGAATTTCGGTTTGCTGCCGATGATCACCGGGCAGTCACGGCTGTCGCGCCGCTTCTATGATGATCAAGCGCAGTTATACGCAGCAAGTGAGCAGAGTGGCAATGCGATCGATGCCGATACGGCGATGAGCCTGGGTCTGATTACGTCCAATCCGGATGACATCGACTGGGCAGATGAAGTGCGTATGGCCCTGGAAGAGCGCGCCAGCATGTCGCCGGATGCGCTGACTGGGCTGGAGGCTAACTTGCGTTTCAACGGCAAGGAAAACATGGCTACGCGCGTCTTTGGTCGCTTGTCTGCCTGGCAGAACTGGATTTTCAATCGCCCGAATGCAGTCGGTGAGTTGGGGGCGTTGAAAGTCTATGGCAGTGGTACCAAAGCCAAGTTTGATTTTGATCGTGTCTAGTCACGGTCACACAGCAGATTTCGAAAAAACATACTAACGAATCCACCAAGATATAGAGGAAATAACGTGAGCGCGATTGACTACAGCGAGAAAATTCCTAACAACGTCAACCTGTCAGAAGACCGGGCCTTGCAGCGTGCGCTTGAGCACTGGCAGCCGAATTATCTGCAGTGGTGGAATGACATGGGCCCGGATGGCTCGCATGGTTTTGACGTGTATCTGCGTACCGCTATCAACACGACACCAGAAGGCTGGGCACAGTTTGGTCATGTGAAGATGCCGGATTATCGCTGGGGCATTTTCCTTGCAGCGCAGGATCAAGAGCGCAAAGTTCATTTTGGCGAGCACAAAGGTGAAGCTGCCTGGCAGGATGTGCCCGGCGAGCATCGCGCGAATCTGCGTCGCATCATCGTCACCCAAGGCGATACCGAGCCTGCGTCGGTCGAGCAACAGCGCCATCTGGGTCTGACCGCGCCATCGCAATACGACTTGCGCAATCTCTTTCAGATCAATGTAGAAGAGGGACGTCATCTGTGGGCGATGGTGTATCTGCTGCACAAATATTTTGGTCGCGATGGTCGCGAGGAGGCTGAAGCGCTGTTGCACCGTAACTCAGGCGATCAGGACAACCCGCGTATTCTCGAAGCCTTCAATGAAGAAACGCCGGACTGGCTGGCGTTTTATATGTTCACGTACTTTACTGATCGCGACGGCAAGTTCCAGTTGTGCGCGCTGGCTGAATCAGGTTTCGATCCGCTCTCGCGTACCTGCCGTTTCATGCTCACCGAAGAAGCGCACCACATGTTCGTTGGTGAGTCAGGTGTTTCGCGCACCATACAGCGGACCTGCGAGATCATGAAGCAGCATGGTATCGAGGATCCCGAGCAGGTACGCCGTCATGGTGTGATCGATTTGCCGACCATACAGCGCTATTTGAATTTCCATTTCAGCGTCACTATTGATTTGTTTGGTGCAGACCAGTCCTCGAATGCAGCGACCTTCTACAGTTCCGGCCTGAAAGGTCGCTACGAAGAGACCAAGCGTACGGATGATCATGTGCTCAAGGGTGATCATTACCGCATCCTCGAGGTAAAAGACGGCAAGCTCGCCGAGCGTGAAGTGCCTATGCTCAATTCGCTCAATGAAGTGCTGCGCGATGATTACATCAAGGACTCGGTCGCGGGTATCAATCGCTGGAACAAGGTGATCGAGAAAGCGGGCTTGTCATTCCGCTTGCAAGCACCGCATAAGGCATTCAATCGCCACATCGGCAGCTTCTCGGGTTTGCGTGTCTCGCCGGAGGGTCAAGTGATTTCCGAAGCTGAATGGCTAAACCACGTACGCAGCTGGTTGCCAACTGAGGAAGATCGCGCTTATGTAGCTTCACTGATGGGGCGTGTGATCGAGCCGGGCAAGATGGCCAACTGGATCGCGCCGCCACCGATCGGCATCAATCGCCAGGCTGTGGATTTTGATTACGTTCGTTTCAACTGAATCTGATGGGTGCATCTGAATCCGAGCTGCTGATTCGTCAGCATCTGATCGACCCCGAGGTATGCATACGCTGCAATACCTGCGAGGAGACTTGTCCAATTGATGCGATTACACATGATGATCGCAACTATGTGGTCGATCCGAATATCTGCAATGGCTGCAATGCCTGCGTGCCGCCTTGCCCGACAGGATCAATCGATCACTGGCGCATTATTCCGAAGATCGCAGCTTACAGCGTTGACGATCAACTGACGTGGGACGAGTTGCCACCTCAGCAGGAAATCGACGGTGAGGCTGCGCTGCCTGAGTTATCGACTGACGCCGTTCAGCAGAATGCAGCAACCTCCATGTCGTCAGCCATGGCACCGCGCTCCGCGGCTCAGCCGCATTTGCATCTGCACGATGTGAAAAATCCTTTGACGGCGACGATCGCGGGGAATTTTCGTCTGACGGAAGCGGATGCGGAAAGCGACATACGCCATATCGTGCTGGACTTCGGCAATCAAGTGTTCCCGGTTCTCGAAGGTCAATCTATAGGCATCATTCCACCGGGTGTAGATGATTCGGGCAAGCCGCACTACATGCGCCTTTACTCGGTTGCCAGTCCGCGTGACGGCGAGCGCCAAGGGCACAATAATCTGTCGCTCACGGTCAAGCGCGTGATTGCGGATCATGAGGGGCAGGCGATACGGGGTGTCGCATCCAATTATCTTTGTGATCTGAACAAGGGTGATAAGGTTTTGGTCACGGGGCCCTATGGCAGTAATTTCCTTATGCCCAATCATGCAGGTTCGAATCTGCTGATGATTTGTACCGGTACGGGTGCCGCGCCCATGCGCGCGATGACAGAGTATCGCCGGCGTCTGGCTGATCAGGGTAATCCTGTGCCGGGTAAACTCATGTTGTTCTTCGGTGCCAGAGCGCCGCAAGAGTTGCCTTACTTTGGACCCTTGCGCAAACTGCCAGAGAGTTTCATCACCAGCCATCTGGCATTCTCGCGCGTTCCAGGTGAGCCGCGCACCTATGTGCAGGACAAGCTGCGTGAGCAAAGCAAGGCCGTTGCTCAGTTGCTGCGCTCGGATACCTACATCTACATTTGCGGCTTGCGCGGCATGGAAGCTGGCGTGATGGCGGCCTTGCGCGAGATCTGCGATGCTTCAGGCTTCGACTGGACTTTTCTGCATCCAAACATGGTGGCCGAGGGCCGCTTTCATGTTGAAACCTACTGATTCATGATGCAATTTCCTGTCATAGAAAAAACCGCTGTGATCGGTGTCATTGGTGCGGGCACCATGGGCGCAGGTATTGCGCAGCTTGCGGCAGTGCATGGACATCCGGTGCAGCTTCTTGATACAAGCGAAGGCGCAGCTGCTGCCGCGATTGCGCGTATTGCAAAGGCGCTCGGTACGCTGGTTGAAAAAGGTCGCATGAGCGAAGCGGATTGCAGTGCGGCTTTATCGCGACTGCAGCCAGTAGATAAGCTCGATGCGATGGTGGATGCCACGTTGGTGATCGAGGCGATTGTTGAAAACCTGCAGATCAAGCAGCAATTGATGCGTAGCCTTGAGCAGGTCGTGAAGCCGGATGCGATTCTGGCCACGAACACCTCATCGATTTCGGTGACAGCGATTGCGAACGGCATGCAGCATCCCGAGCGTTTGGCGGGTATGCATTTCTTCAACCCTGTGCCGCTGATGAAACTGGTGGAAGTGATCGCTGGCGCTGAAACGCATGCGGACGTATTGGATAGGCTTGCTGCGCTGGCCGAGAGCTGGGGC
>CANKWG010000133.1 GCA_947487325.1 Oxalobacteraceae bacterium
AGTTGCGATTTTTTCGGTGTGCAATCGAAAGCATCCAGCAAGGAAAGGTCGTAGCCACCCGAGGGCAGTTGGAATTTTTTCAGCCAGGCATTCTTGTACGGCGTGAAGACCGACATGGGCTTGCCCATCTGCGACAAGACCTCGTTTTTTTCATGAATGACCTGGTCTTTGCTGCTCAGCAGTGCGCAGCCTTTCTTTTCTAGGGCAGCAGCAACCGCCTGATCGCGCGCCAGTGCCGCCGGCTCATAATCATGATTGATGAAAACAGCATCGACGCCCAGCTCAGCTACCAGTGCTGGTATGGCTGTTTCCGCGCGCGCATGGCGCACGATTAGTCCACCACCTTGAGCGCGTAAGGCAGCATCAAGCTCAACAAGGCTGGCATGCAGGAAGGCGACGCGCCGATCCAGCTTGCCGTGTTCGAGCAGTGGATCAAGAATATCCTTGTCAAAAATGAAAGCGCAGTACACGCTGCGGCTGCTTTGCAGCGCGTGATGCAGCGCTGCATGATCAACATTGCGCAGGTCGCGGCGGAACCAGACCAGTGATTTGTCGTAGTGGCTCATGAGTGTGCAGCAGACTCGAATCGGAAAGCCGGCAGTGTAGCCTTTCCCCGTGAACTCGGCGCGCGCTGGTGATAGCGACTTTCTCCAGCCGTCGCCCTCAAAGCTGATAAAATTCGGTCCATGGCCAAGCAAGGCAAGTCTCACCCCCCTTCGTCCTCCGCGCCAGACGTGGAAGACAGCGATTTTTCTTCAGCAGTACCATCAAACGATTTCCCCCTCTTGCAACTGACCGATCATTTCCTGATCGCCATGCCTTCCATGCTCGATCCTGTATTCGGCGGAACGGTGGTGTACATCTGCGAACATCATGTCGGAGGCGCACTGGGCGTCATCATCAATCGCCCTACCGACATGACCATGGATGTGCTCTTCGAGCGACTTGACCTCTCGCTGGAAATCAGTCCTCATGTGTCGCTGCTGCCGCGCGCGCCAGTCATGTTTGGTGGTCCGGTGCAGGTGGAGCGCGGCTTTGTGCTCCATGCGCCCAGCGTCACTTACAGTTCATCGCTCAAGGTATCCGACGAAGTTACCCTCACCACCTCGCGCGATGTGCTTGAGGCAGTCTCACAGGGTCAAGGGCCGCAGCAGTTGCTGGTCACGCTGGGTTGTGCGGGCTGGAGCGCGGGGCAGCTCGAAGAAGAAATTTTGCGCAATGGCTGGCTGACTGTGCAAGCCGATCCAGCAATTATTTTTGAAACGCCGATTGAGTCGCGCTTCGTCGCCGCAATGAACCTGCTGGGCATCGACCCCAACCGCCTCACCGGGGAAGCAGGGCATGCGTGATGTGCATCACACTCGGCGTCTCGCGCGGCCCCGCTTGATTGCTGCCTCTCGCAGGCCATTCGGTGATTTTGTTTGCGTCATCGCTTGGGCATGATGACCGTAATGGCTTTTGACTTTGGCTTGAAGCGTATCGGTGTCGCGGTGGGTAATACGCTGATTCGGCAAGCGCAGCCGTTGCAGGTTATCGAAGCGGCGACCAATGATGGCAAGTTCGATGCAATATCGCAGCTGCTCGCCGAGTGGCAGCCGCAGCGCGTGATCGTCGGTTTGCCTTTGCATCCGGATGGCGCCGAACATGAGATGAGCGTGCGCTGCCGGCGCTTCGCCAACCAGATTCACGGCCGTTTCGGTATCGAGACTGTGCTGGTCGATGAGCGTTACACTTCCGCGGTGCTGACGCAGCATCGCGGTCAGCCGGTGGATCACGAAGCAGCTGCGCTGATACTTCAACAATATTTTGATGCCCATGAATCAGACTGAATTAGACGCTGAAGCGCTCTACACCCTACTCGAGCAGGCCGTTGGTGCCGGCTTGTCGGGCACGTCCCGGCTCGCTATCGTTGGCATCTACTCGGGTGGTGCCTGGATCGCCGAACGTTTGGCGACATCACTCGGTATAGCCGACCTGGGCTACGTGGATGTGTCTTTCTATCGTGATGATTATGCCGAGCGCGGTTTGCATGCCGAGGTCAGACCCAGCCAGATACCGTTTGATGTCGAGGGCGCGACTATTTTGCTGGTAGATGATGTGCTCTACACCGGGCGCACAACGCGTGCTGCCATCAATACGCTGTTTGACTACGGTCGTCCTGCGCGCGTGATGCTTGCGGCACTGGTCGATCGTGGTGGCCGCCAGCTACCCGTTGCGCCTGACTTCGTGGCAAAGACAATTACGCTCGCAGACGATCAGCAACTCGTCCTGCAAAAATCCGATGATGGCCGTTTCTCACTCACCATAGACCATGCATAACCCGCAACTCAATAAAAACGGCGAGCTGCAGCACCTGATCACACTTGAAGGTCTGCCACCTGTTGTTATTACCCGCATTCTAGACACCGCAGCCTCCTTCGTCAGTGTGGGAGATCGCGAAGTCAAAAAAGTACCGCTCATGCGTGGCAAGAGCGTGTTCAATCTGTTTTTCGAAAATTCAACGCGTACACGCACCACCTTTGAGATCGCGTCCAAACGACTCTCGGCTGACGTGATCAATCTGAATATTTCCGCCTCCTCGGCCAGCAAGGGTGAGTCGCTGCTTGACACCATCGACAACCTCGCTGCCATGCACGCGGATATGTTCGTTGTACGCCATGCGCAATCTGGCGCACCATATCTGATCGCGCGTCATCTGACCGAGACTCGTCAGGACCATGTGCACGTCGTGAATGCCGGCGATGGCCGCCATTCGCATCCGACGCAGGGTCTGCTGGACATGTATACGATTCGGCACTACAAAAAAGATTTCCGGAATCTGACAGTCGCCATCGTTGGTGACATACTGCATAGCCGCGTTGCACGATCCGACATTCATGGCTTGACCACCTTGGGTGTGCCTGAAGTGCGCGTGATTGGACCACGTACCTTGCTGCCGGGTGGCTTGGAACAAATGGGCGTGCGTGTGTTTAACGACATGAATGAAGGCTTGAAAGGCGTGGATGTGATCATCATGCTGCGCCTTCAAAACGAACGCATGAATGGTGCGTTGCTTCCCTCTGCACAGGAATACTTCAAGAGCTACGGTCTCACGCCCGAGCGCCTCGCGCTGGCCAAGTCCGATGCCATCGTCATGCATCCAGGCCCCATGAATCGTGGTGTCGAAATCGATTCGGCGGTTGCAGATGGTGCGCAGGCTGTGATTCTTCCCCAAGTGACGTTTGGTATCGCGGTGCGCATGGCCGTGATGAGCATACTGGCGGGGTCCTGAAAAAATGAGTATGAGACTTCACATAAAAAGTGGCCGCGTCATCGACCCGGCAAACCACATCGATGCAGTGCAGGATTTGTTCATTGCTGACGGCAAGATTGCAGCACTTGGCACACCACCTGCTGGTTTTCAAGCCGACCAAGTCATTGATGCGCATGGCTTGGTGGTAGCACCCGGGCTGGTGGATTTGTCAGTGCGCTTGCGTGAGCCCGGTTATGAATATCGCGCCACACTCGAATCCGAGTTGCAGGCAGCATTGGCAGGTGGTGTGACCAGTTTGCTTTGTCCTCCCGATACCGATCCGGTACTCGATGAACCCGGACTGGTCGAGATGCTGGTGCATCGCGCGCGTGGGCTGAATCAGTCCCATGTCTATCCGCTGGGTGCGCTGACCATGGGTCTCAAAGGTAAAGAACTCACTGAAATGGCCGAACTTACCGAAGCTGGTTGTGTCGGTTTTTCACAAGCAGAAGAGAGTATCAGTGACACCACAGTGCTCATGCGTGCGCTGCAGTACGCGCAGACCTTTGGCTATACCGTCTGGTTGCGTCCGCAAGATCCGCATCTGGGCAAAGGTGGCACTGCGCACAGCGGACCCTTGGCCTCGCGACTGGGTTTGTCCGGCGTACCGGTGATCAGCGAAACCATTGCGCTGCACACCATCTTCGAATTGATACGCAGCACCGGCACGCACGTGCATTTGTGTCGGCTATCGTCGGCCGCTGGCATTGCGCTGGTTCGCGCAGCGAAAGCGGAGGGCTTGCCTGTGACTTGCGATGTAGGCGCGCATCACATTCATCTGACCGATAACGATATTGGTTTCTTTGATTCGAATGCACGTCTGTCGCCACCCTTGCGCAGCCAGCGTGATCGTGATGCGATACGCCAAGCGCTGGTCGATGGCACCGTCGATGCGATTTGTTCCGATCACACGCCCGTCGATGATGATGAAAAACTTCTCCCTTTTGGTGAAGCATCGCCCGGTGCAACCGGTCTGGAGTTGCTGCTGTCGCTGTCGCTTAAGTGGGCAGTGGAGACGCTGCCATCGAAAGATCAGTTCACGGCGGCTGTTGCGAGAATCAGTGTTGATCCGGCACGTGTTGCGGGTCTGGATGCCGGCAAACTCTCGGTGGGTAGCACTGCGGATGTTTGCATATTCGATCCCGAGACGCGCTGGACCGTCAATGCGCATACCCTCACCAGCCAGGGCAAGCACACGCCCTTCATTGGTTATGAATTGCAGGGTCGGGTCAGTCACACCATTGTTTCTGGTCGTTTGGCTTTCAGCCGCGCAGCCTGATCATGCCGGTATTGTCGTTGGCCAGACTGGCCTTGCATTTGGCCGTGGGTCTATGCAAGGCAGCGCTGCTGTTTCCCTTGCTGGATGCTTCAGGGCGAGATCGGCGCGTACAGCGCTGGTCGCATCAACTGGTTCGTATCTGCGGCCTCAGCTTGCAAGTCGATCAATCGCTGCAGCAGCAACCAGCGCATCCCGCGCTCATTATCTGCAACCATGTTTCGTGGCTGGATATTTTCGTTATCAACACGATTCATCCCTGTCGCTTTGTCGCTAAATCCGATATTCGTGATTGGCCATTGATTGGTTGGCTCTGCGATAAATCCGGCACCATCTTCATTGCGCGTGGCAGACAGCGTGATGTGCGACGTATTTACGCCGGACTCGTGCAAAGTATTCAAGCTGGCGAGCGGGTATCGTTTTTCCCTGAAGGCACCACGGCATCACAGGGTACGGTCTTGCCTTTTCACGCCAATCTTTTCGAGGCCGCGATTGAGGCGCAGGTACCCGTGCAGCCCTATGCGATACGTTATGTCGATGCGCAGGGCGAACTGCATACCGCCGCCGACTTTGTTGGCGAGATGAGTTTTCTGGAAAGCGTAATCATCATCATGCAAAGCCGCGGCATCAAGGCCGAGCTGATTCGTTTGCCTGCGATCGAAACGCAGGGCGCGCATCGTCGAGAAATTGCGAAGGTCGCGCGTGAGCAGATTGCCACTGCGTTGCAGTGCCCTTTGTGATGGATGGAAGCGAAGTTCGAATTTTCAGCTCGGATCCTGATGTTGTGGACAGTCCACCTGTACTAGCCGCCTATCCTCCAGACACACCGCAGTGAGCTTGCCGCCCCAGACGCAGCCACTGTCGATGCCCAGCAGGTGTGGGCGTTGTATCAGCCCTAGCGTTGACCAATGACCGAAAACGACGGTCACGTCGGATGTCCGACGCGTCGGCACATCAAACCAAGGCAGGTAGCCCGCGGGTGGATTGCCCGGTCCTTCCTTGGTATCGAATTCCATATCACCATCGGCTGTGCAAAAGCGCAGACGTGTCAGGCCATTGACGATACAGCGCATGCGCTCTTCTCCTTGAAGCGCATCGTTCCAGCGTAGGGGCGTGTTGCCATACATCGTGCGCAGGAAGTCTTGCCAGCGCGGACCGCGTAATTTTTCGGTGACTTCATCCGACAGCGCCATCACCTGTGCTGCTGTCCATTGTGGCAGCACGCCTGCGTGCACGATCAGATGATTTTGCTCAAACAGTGCCAGGGGTTGTTGCCGCAGCCATGTCAGCAATTCGTTGCAATCCGGTGCACTCAGAATTTCCTGCATCGTGTCCATTCGTCCGCGTGCTCGTGCACCGCAGGCGATTGCCAGCAGATGCAGATCATGATTACCAAGGACAGTGCGGGCGCGCTCGCCTAATCCGCGTACCAATCGCAATGTGCGTAGCGATTCCGGACCGCGATTGACCAAGTCGCCGACAAAGATCAGCTGGGCGTTGGGTGATTGCTCGTCGATGCGATTGAGCAGCAGCTCGAGGTCGGCAGCACAGCCTTGCAGGTCGCCGATGGCGTAGGTTTGCATAGGGTTCAGGTCAGTGATCAGCGATAGTTAGTGCGTTATTGAGGATTTGTGTCGGTGGTTCTTCGACGCTTCCTGGATCCCGGCTTTCGCCGGGATGACGATTTTAGGGCCATTAGCTTTTAAAACGTCATCACTTGCATGTGATGACCGCTGCGTGGGCGGATCGCATGCGATCCGAATTTCCC
>CANKWG010000134.1 GCA_947487325.1 Oxalobacteraceae bacterium
GCCGTTTTGTGGATCAAGGATCTCGCCGCCTGACCAGACATCGCCATCTTTCTTCAGTCCACTGCCGATCTGCATGCCGATGACGGGTTTATTTTTTTTCTCACCCGGGCATTTGTCGCACAGCGGATTAGGCTCCTCACCGGGTTCGCGGAAGAGCTTTTCAACGGTGATCTGCAGCTGACCATTAGATTCAGAAACACGCACCAGCGATTTTTCTTTACCAGATTTGTCATCAATAGTGCGCCATAGTCCGACAGGATTGTCAGTGGCTGCAGCGAGCGTTGATATCAGTCCCAGTGCAATCAGAAGCAGAATTCGTGTGCGCATGTTGGTCTCCTTGCTGTTTATTTTAGTTTTGCTAGTTGTTCGCGTAATCTTTCCAGCGTTGCGCTGAAATTTTGTACACGTTCTTTTTCCTGTTCGACGACTTGCGCCGGTGCGCGTGCGACAAAACTCTCGTTACCGAGTTTGGCATTGGCCTTGGTGATTTCGCCTTCGAGTCGCAGCACTTCCTTGTTCAACCGCTCGCGCTCTGCAGCGATATCAATCTCCACCTTGAGCATCAGTCGTGTGCTGCCAGATACCGACACCGGTGCGGGCGATTCAGGCAATGTGTCAACGACCTGCAATTCAGAGAGCTTGGCTAGTGCCTGCAGGTAGGGTGCAAAACTCTGCAGACGGGTATGGTCAGCACCTTCGATAAACAGCGGTACTTTCAGTGCCGGCGAGAGTTGCATTTCACCGCGCAGATTACGGCAGGCATCGGTCAGTGACTTCAGCTCTGTCATCCAGGCTTCGGACTGCTCGTCGATCTTTTGTAGCTCAGGCATTGGATACGCCTGCATCATGATCGAGTCACTCGCCGTGATGGTGCGTCCCGCTAGCGGCGCGACCGTTTGCCATAGCTGCTCGGTGATGAAAGGAATAATCGGATGCGCAAGTCTGAGCACCGTTTCCAGTACGCGCAGCAGGGTCCGTCGTGTGGCGCGTTGCTGCGCTTCGGTCCCATGCTGAATTTGTACTTTGGCGACTTCGAGATACCAGTCGCAGTATTCATCCCAGATGAATTTGTAAATGGCTGATGAAATATTATCGAACCGATAGTCGCCATAACCTTTTTCGACCTCTGCCTCGGTGCGCTGCAGGATAGATACGATCCAGCGATCTGCCTGAGAGAATTCCAGATAGCCGCTCGTTGCGCATTCTTCCTTAGTGTGTGGCTTGAGCCCGCAGTCCTTGTCCTGGGTATTCATCAGGACAAAGCGCGTCGCGTTCCACAACTTGTTGCAGAAGTTTCGATAGCCTTCGCAGCGACTCAGATCAAAGTTGATATTGCGACCGAGTGATGCATAGCTCGCCATCGTGAAGCGCAGCGCATCGGTACCATATGCCGCGATACCACTCGCGAATTCCTTGCGAGTAGCCTTTTCAATGCTCGCCGCCTGCTTGGGATTCATCAATCCGGCGGTACGTTTGGCTACGAGTTCATCGACACCGATACCATCAATCAGATCAATCGGATCCAGCGTATTGCCTTTGGACTTGGACATCTTCTGACCTTGTGCGTCGCGCACCAGTCCATGCACATACACCGTCTTGAAGGGTGCTTTTCCGGTGAAGTGCGTGGTCATCATCACCATGCGCGCGACCCAGAAGAAAATAATGTCGAAGCCCGTCACCAGAACGGTGCAAGGCAGGAATAATTTGTAGTCAGGTGTTTCTTCCGGCCAGCCCAGCGAGGAGAAGGGCACCAGAGCAGACGAGAACCAGGTATCCAATACATCCGCTTCGCGCGTGAGCGTGCCGTGATAGCCAGCAGCGGCGGCTTTCGCTTTGGCCTCATCTTCATTCCGCGCAACATAAAAAGTGCCCGTGTCGTCATACCACGCCGGAATCTGATGGCCCCACCAGAGCTGACGTGAAATACACCAATCTTGAATATTATTGAGCCACTGGTTGTAGGTGGTGGTCCAGTTTTCAGGCACGAATTTCACTTCGCCCTGCGCCACCTTTTCCAGCGCGACTTCGGCAATCGACTTGCCGGGAAAATGGGTGCCTTCCGGTGCGGGCTTGCTCATCGCCACAAACCACTGATCAGTGAGCATAGGCTCGATCACCACACCGGTACGGTCACCGCGCGGCACCATCAGTTTGTGCGGCTTGACCAGTTCCAGCAGGCCTTGTGCATCCAGATCAGCGACGATCTGCTTGCGTGCCGCAAAGCGATCCATGCCCTGATAAGCAGCGGGCGCGTTATCATTGATCTTCGCATCCAGCGTAAAGATACTAATTTGCGCAAGACCGTGCCGCTGACCCACCGCATAGTCATTGAAATCATGCGCAGGTGTGATCTTCACGCAGCCGGTACCGAAAGCTTTATCAACATAGCTATCTGCGATCACCGGAATTTCGCGATCCGTTAAAGGTAGCTTCAGCGATTTGCCAACAAAAGCGGCATAGCGTTCATCCGTAGGATCCACCGCTACGGCGACGTCACCCAGCAATGTTTCAGGACGCGTGGTGGCCACTGTCATATGTCCGCCGCCATCAGCGAAGGGATAGCGGATATGCCACATGCTGCCGTCTTCTTCTTCCGACACCACTTCCAGATCCGATACCGCTGTGCCGAGCACGGGATCCCAGTTCACCAGTCGCTTGCCACGATAAATCAGCCCCTGCTCATGCAGGCGAACGAACACCTCGGTGACGGCGGTCGACATCTTGTCGTCCATCGTGAAGTACTCGCGGCTCCAGTCGGTGGAGGCGCCCATGCGGCGCATCTGACCCGTAATGGTCGAGCCGGAGTGTTCTTTCCATTCCCAGACTTTTTCCAGAAATTTTTCGCGACCGAGATCGTGGCGCGAGATCTTTTGTGCATCCAGCTGGCGCTCGACGACGATCTGCGTCGCAATACCCGCATGATCAGTGCCGGGTATCCAGGCAGTGTTGTGGCCGCGCATACGGTAATAGCGCGTCAGGCCATCCATGATGGTTTGGTTGAAAGCGTGACCCATGTGAAGGGTGCCGGTCACATTGGGTGGCGGCAACTGAATGGAGAACGAGGGTTTGCCCTCGTCTAGCGTAGCGGTGAAGTAGCCGCGCTTTTCCCATTCGGTGCGCCAGTATTGTTCTATCTCGGTGGGCTCGAAGGCCTTGGCTAATTCCATGATTTTGCAGAGATTCCGGTGAATTTGCGAAACCACAGATTATAAGCGGTGTGCTGGTCACTGAATCGACATGGGGTGGGCTGCGTTTCGCGTGGTGCGAAATTTGGAATCAATGTTCGAATATCAAATCAGCAATTTTTTGCTCGGGATTGGTAATTGTTTAGCTGGAGAGGGAAAGCATGGCAATAAAAAAGAAAAATTGGAACCTGTTGCGCGACAGAGTGACCAAAGCCCCGTTGTCGAAGTCTTAGGCAATATGTCGATGGCCGTTTGCCTTTCATTTATTTGTTTTTGAAATGGGTAGGAGTGATCAATATGAGTTTTCCGACTGCACGTCGTTCGCACGATTCTTCGTATAGCGATGATTCCATCATCGCCTCCACTGCAAGCTGGACGAGTAATGATTCTGAAAACGACGATGTTCAGAATAGCAGTGGGTCGTCGGATGCGACAAGAAAGACAACAGCTAGGAATACATCTGGCGGCGCTACAACTACCACTACGACTACCACCACTGCCACTACGACCACCACCACCACCACCCAGAAAGTCCCCGTTATGGTGGCGCGAGAACACCTTTTGCAGGACTGCCCTTCGGATGTGCGTTTCTATTTTGCTTCAAAATATATCGCCGATGACAATGCCTCACCAAAAGAACAGGCAATTAATCTTCGCCAATATGCTGGAATTAGTAAATTGCACCACTCGGAAGTGATTGAAGTACTGAATGCTCTTCCGGTAACTTGCCTTGCAAGTACAAGAAATGCAATTCCAGTATTGGCGACTTTTGCAAAAGGGGAGAAGAAAAGAAAAAGTCGCTTCGATCAAGCTTCAAAAGAATTGTTCCGAACTTATCGCTATGTACAAGCCAACGTTTCAACGTCAGATTTATTCGATAACAAAAAAGTTACTTATTTTCCGCAAGGATTGCGTGAGGTCGCGCTAAAAAATTTGCTGGCAAGTGATCATGTAAAAGAATTTATTATTGATGTCTCTCATGATTCCTATAAATTCTCGAGTCATAAGCACCCCGGCCACATTAATCTGTGGTCTGGAAAGGTTAATGAGCGTAAAGCACGTGGTTATAAAAATGCGGATAAAAAAATTTCGCAATGGAAATCTGATTTTTGCGAAAGAAAAGAATTGTCAGATGACTTGTGCAAAAGCCTCAAGACATTTTCTAAAGGTGAGAATCGGTCTTCCGTTTCTTTTGGCCTTAAATGTTTGAACCAACCTTTCAAAACGTTTCTTGCGCCGCTCGCTCAGACACTGGCAGATTGTAAAGACGGTCTGGGTGCTATCAAAAGTCTTGATCTTGGATTTTCATTTCTTGTTTCTCGCTACGATTATCACAATACCGACATAGGTAATGACATTGCGTTAATGGCTACCTATGCAACGAATCTCGCTAAATTTATTGGATCGAATGAAAGATTGCAGCATTTAAACTTATCCAGAAATGGCATGAATTCCACTGTGCTGATGCCTATAGCTAAGGCATTGCGTTCCAATCTAGCTTTGGAAAGTCTGGATCTTTCGAAGAATCTTCTTCCAAGTCTCAACGGTAAAAGCGAATCACTGATCGCGGTGCTTGTCGATTCGTTGGCCGGGAAGCCATCGTTACGTCACGTGAATCTTGCGGGTTGTGACCTGAATGATTTGTCTGCGGATCTTCTGTGTGAATTTTTGAAAGAAAACCCTCGTGTGACTATTTGCATTACTGCAAACATGAATATTTCTCGTTCACATCCACTAATCAAACTTGACAACGTTGAGTCAGAGCAAAGCGACGATGATTACGCATCGAGCTGACTCTATCGGACACCATTGTCATAACAGGACGGGGGCTCTCGTTCCGTGGGCCTCTCTACGACGCGATGCGCACATTCATTTGATGGCTTCAAAATTGTAACCAGACACGGCCGCTTGATCGGAGCGGTCGTGTTACCAGAGTCATCGCTCGCAGGCTATAATTCACTCCGCAGTCTTTTCATGGCTGCACCGCTAGGGGTCCCGGGGTACGCACCGGGTGAGACATACCCTCGAACCTGATCTGGATAATGCCAGCGTAGGAAAGCGACAGACGAGCATCCTGCTTCCCTGACCGTTTCCTTCGCAAATTGACAAGCAAAGGAAGCTCATGAACGCCAATCCGCAGTTCCTCGCCGCCACCGCCACGGTGGACGAAGCCGCGATCCAGCCGCTGCCGAACTCGCGCAAGATTTATGTGTCAGGCTCACGCCCCGATATCCGCGTTCCGATGCGCGAAATCAGCCAGAGTGACACGCCGGCGTCGTTTGGTTCCGAGAAAAATCCACCTGTCTACGTCTACGATACCTCCGGTCCTTACACTGATCCCAGCGTAAAGATCGACATCCGTTCCGGTTTGGCAGCATTGCGCGCGCCCTGGATTGCCGAGCGCAATGACACCGAAGAATTGCCCGGACCTACCTCGCAGTACGGCACCGAGCGGCTAAATGACCCCAAGCTGGCCGAGTTGCGTTTCAATCTGCATCGCAAACCGCGTCGTGCCATAGCCGGCAAGAACGTCACGCAGATGCATTACGCGCGTCAGGGCATCATCACGCCGGAGATGGAATACATCGCCATTCGCGAAAATCTGCGTCGCAAGGAATACATCGAGAGCCTGAAGAGCTCGGGTCCGAATGGCGCAAAGCTGGCTGAGCTTATGGGCCGCCAGCATCCGGGTCAGTCGTATGGTGCTGCGATTCCTGCCGAAATTACCCCTGAGTTCGTGCGCAGTGAAATTGCCCGTGGCCGCGCGATCATTCCTAACAATATCAATCACCCTGAAAGCGAGCCGATGATCATCGGTCGCAATTTTCTCGTGAAGATCAATGCCAACATCGGCAACTCTGCGGTGACCTCGTCCATCGGTGAAGAAGTCGAAAAAATGACCTGGTCCATCCGCTGGGGTGGTGACACGGTGATGGATCTCTCCACCGGCAAGCATATTCATGAAACCCGCGAGTGGATCATCCGCAATTCACCGGTGCCGATTGGTACCGTGCCTATCTATCAGGCGCTGGAAAAGGTGAATGGCAAGGCAGAAGATCTGACCTGGGAAATTTTCCGTGACACGCTGATCGAGCAGGCTGAGCAGGGCGTAGATTACTTCACGAT
>CANKWG010000135.1 GCA_947487325.1 Oxalobacteraceae bacterium
CCGGCAGTTTCGGCCGCGCGCGCGATGGCGTCGCTGCTGGGCTGCGATGGGCCGGCCTCGCCGTCGGGGCGGTTGTTAATCACGGTCCGGAAACCAAGTGCCGCGACCTCTGCCATGTCTTCCGGGCTGAGTTGTGGGGCCGTACTGAATTTGTCGGTGTGACGCGTGATGGTGGCTGACATGGCTCATCCTCGAAAAACTTGTGGGCCCGCGCCGAATGTGGTCGGCAGGACAGATTGCAGTTAATTAAAGAAAATACATTATATTGACTAATAAAATGTTAGTCAATATAATGTATTCAGTGTAATTAAAATGGAGTCTAAGCAACATGAGCAACGCAATCAAACCGCAGGTACATGGCATTTTCGATCCTGCGACCTGGACCGTAACGTATGTTGTCTATGAAAAAGAGGGTTCTCCCTGCGCCATTATCGACTCTGTTCTTGATTACGATCCCAAATCTGGCCGCACCCGTACGGATTCGGCTGACAAGGTGATCGACTTTGTACGCGAAAAAAATCTTACCGTATCGTGGATACTTGAGACGCATGCTCATGCAGATCATTTGACCGCTGCGCCCTATATCAAGAAGAAGCTGGGTGGTAAAACAGCGATCGGTGACCACATCAATGCGGTGCAGAAAGTATTTAAAGGCATTTTCCATCTTGAGCCTGAGTTTGCTACGGATGGTTCGCAGTTTGATCACCTGTTGAAAGACGGCGAGCATTTCAGTATTGGTGCCTTGTCGGCTAATACGATGTACGTGCCCGGTCATACGCCAGCCTGTGTCGCATATCAGATCGCTGATGCGGTTTTTGTGGGTGACACAATGTTCATGCCGGATGTCGGTACTGCGCGATGCGATTTTCCAGGGGGTGATGCGAAGACCCTGTATGCATCAGCCAAGAAGATCCTCAGCTTGCCGGATGAAACGCGGTTGTTCATGTGCCACGATTACCCGCCGACGGATCGCCCCGTGGCATTTGAAACTACGGTAGGCGAGCAACGCAGAAAAAACATTCATGTGCATGACGGTATCAGCGAGGCAGCGTTTGTTGATATGCGTACCAAGCGAGACGCGACGCTGGAAATGCCGGTGCTAATTCTTCCTGCAGTGCAGATCAATATCCGCGCGGGTGATCTGCCGCCGGCAGAATCGAATGGTGTTGCCTATGTGAAGATACCGCTGAATGCGCTCTGAGGCAGCCTAAAGAAAGAAAGACAAAAAAAATCCTGCGGCAGGATCACCTGCCGCAGGATTTTTTATTGTGCTCGTAGATCGTGCCGTTATTACAGGCCACCATTCTGCTGAGCGACCATCATGTAGAGCATGGGAATCGACAGCATAGTATTGAAGCGGGATGTCAGCATTGCCAGACGTGCTGCAGCTGCTTTCTGTTCCGGCTCGACGGTGACGATACCAAGCGCTTTTTTCTGGTTTGGCCAGATGATGAACCAGACATTGAAGGCCATCACCAGTGCCAGCCACATCCCGATGCCGATGGCATGCACGGGTTGTTGCAGGCCCAGCGCCGCGACCAGATAGCCGTTCATCCATGCGACCAATACGCCCGTAACGACGGTGGCCAGTGCTGCCCAACGGAACCAGAAAAGTGCGGTAGGTGCAATGACCTTGCCAATTGCCGGTTTTTGCTCATCCGGAATTTTGGGCATTGAAGGAATCTGCACAAAGTTGAAATACCAGAGCAAACCGATCCACATGATGCCCGACACCACATGCAGCCAGCGCATGACGAAAGCGCCCCAAGCGTGACCCATTTGCGGACCTGCACCTGCGATGCTGCTGGCGATCATCACTAGTAGTATCAGGAGCACGATGCCAGCAATGATGGTGCGTCCAAGGGATTGCAAAATTGCAGCCATAAATCCTCCAAAAATATTCAGTTCGACGCTTTTTTATTCAGGGGGGTGCGCGCGTCGCATTGCACTTTTGTAAAACCGGGCGAAGTATAGCCTAATGAAGCGCTGTTGAAATAACATCATCAACCCCGGTTGCGGGCGAAATGGTCTCAAGTGATTGATTTTCAAGGCCAATGGCCCCCACGGTACCCCTGGTTCGGCATAAAACGGGGAATGGGTTCAGCGTCTCCCTGATCAGCAATAATCGATGGATCAAGAAAAGGCCGGGGTGAGGCCGCTCAAGCCTTGTCGGGCTCGACCCGGCTGATGTCAATGTGAGCGCTTCCTTCGGCGACGGTCAGCGCCAGACGTTGTGGTGCGCGTATCTGCTCGGTGCGCCGAATGATTTCACCTTGTTCGTCGCGCAGTATCGCGTAGCCCCGCTCCAGCGTGCGCTGTGGCGCCAGCAGCTCGAGTTTGCCTTGCAAGGCGTCGAGCTTGTAGCGATGAGCGCCGAGACGGCTGGTATAGGCCGCTGACAATTGCGTCGCTCGCGTTGCAAGCCTGGTCCGTGCCATGCGCGTATCGGGCAACGCGTGCATCAGCCGCTGCTGCACTTTGTCCAAACGGTAGCGAGCAGCCACCAGCGGTGTGGTGGTTGCATGTTGTAGACGGTTTTGTAGCGTGGACAGCCGCAATTGTTGATGACGTATAGCTGAGCTTGGACTTTGCAGGCGGCGAGCGAGCCAATCCAAGGTCTGGGTGCGGTCGTCCAGCTGCCGGCGAAATGCATCGATCAGGTCATCGGCATGCTGACCGACGGCTGCGAACCAGTCTTCCCGTGGTGTGGCCGCCAGTTCCGCAGCGGCGGTCGGGGTGGGTGCGCGCACATCGGCGACGAAGTCGGCGATCGTGACATCGGTCTCGTGACCAACACCCGAAATCACGGGCATTGCACAGTCGGCGATCGCGCGAGCCACGCGCTCATCATTGAATGACCATAAATCCTCGAGGCTGCCGCCGCCACGACAGACGAGCAGCACATCGCATTCAGCGCGTTGGGATGCGGTGCGAATGGCGGCTGCGATTTTTTCGGCAGAGCCATCGCCTTGTACTGCAGTTGGGTAGAGCACCACCTGAATATGCGGTGCCCGCCGCCGCAAGGCGCTCAGGACATCGCGCAATGCAGCCGCTTGCGGGCTGGTGACCACGCCGATGATGCGCGGGAAGACCGGCAGATCCCGTTTACGTTCCTGATCGAATAATCCCACTGAGGCCAGTTTGGACTTGAGCTTGAGAAAAGCTTCGTACAGGTTGCCCACGCCCGCACGGCGCATGTTTTCGACGTTGAGCTGAAAATCCCCGCGTGCTGCGTACAGGCCAATAGTGGCGCGCACTTCGACCTTGTCGCCTTCGCGCGGACTGAAATCCACATACTGCGCTCGTCCGCGAAACATCACCGCACGTACCTGCGCGCTGGCGTCCTTGAGCGTGAAGTACCAGTGGCCGGAGGCGGCGCGGGTCACGTTGGAGAGTTCGCCCGCGATCCAGGTCAGCGGGAAGCTGCGCTCCAGCAGTCGGCCCACCGATTGATTCAGCTGCGAGACGGTCAATATGGACGGCGCTGTGTCCTTGCCAGCTGTGCCATCTGAAAAGAAGGTGTCACTCATCAGCCGACATACCGTTCAGGGGTTGGGACGGAAGGGCGGGCTAGCCAAACGCCATCGAGTGCAGTTGATTTTGTATAAGTCATTGATTTCTTTTGATAATTTTTTGAGCAATTTGTAGGCAACGTTAAAAACGCTTTTAAATCAGGAGCCTAGCGACTTTGGCCACACGTTTCCCACAAGCTTGTCCACAACTTCTGTGTAAAACCCGACATTCATTGCATCAGGCAGGTGGTTTTGCAAGCTGGCCTCGGTCCTTGATGCTGCTGTGGTTTGCATGAACTTGCCCGGGCCCGGTGAAGCGGATACAGTCTGCGGCAATTTGGGTATTCATCAGGGGAGACTGTATTTTGTTTGCGCTGATTCAGGCTGCAGGCTGGCCGATCTGGTTTCTGCTGGTTGCGTCGGTGGTTGCCGTCACGATCATCATTGAGCGTTTATTGTACTTGCGACGCTCGCGGGTACTGCCTTCCACTTTGTTGCCAGAAGTGCTGGACGTCGTGCGCTCGGGCAGAGTGAACGCAGAAATTATTGCGCAACTGGAGCAAAACTCGCCGCTCGGACGGGTGTTGGCTGCTGGCTTGCGGCATCGGCAGTCGCCGCGCGAGGTGATGAAAGAGGCAATTGCTGATGCGGGACGCGCGAGCGCGCATCAGCTCGAGCGTTATCTGACCACGCTGGGTACAGTGGCAACGCTGGCACCGCTGATGGGATTGTTTGGCACGGTGGTTGGCATGATTGAATTGTTTGGCGCGCAGCAGGGCACCGTCACCGATCCCCTTCAGGTAGCGCATGGTATTTCTGTGGCGCTCTACAATACCGGTTTTGGTCTGGCGGTCGCGATGCCGGCCTTGCTGTTTCATCGGCATTTTCATGCGCAGGTCGATGCATTGGTGATCGATATGGAGCAACAGGCGTTGCGCTTTCTGGATCAAATGAGTAACGGTCAGGATTGAGGCAATGAATTTTCGTCAAGCCACTCGTCGCGATCAACCTGAAATCAATTTGATTGCCTTCATCGATGTGCTCCTGGTGATTCTGATTTTTCTTATGATCAGCACGAGTTTCAGCCGCGTCGCCGGTCTTGCTGTACGTTTGCCTACCGTGGGCGCAGAGGCATCCGCACCACCCAAATCAATGCGCATTGTTGTTGATGCCGAGGGCAATTTTGCGCTGAACGGTCGTCGCTTGTCAGCGCGTGATGCATCGTCGCTGGCGATTGAGTTGCGCAATTTGTCGGGAGGCGATTCCACGCAGATTGTGGCTATCCATGCCGATGCGCAAGCGACGCATCAGTCCGTTATCAGCGTGATGGAGGCGGCTCGTCTTGCAGGTTTGTCGCAAGTTACATTTTCTGCGCAGTCAAAGTCACGCTGATGCCCAATACCACTGCAAAAACACCGGTACTTGAAAACCTGCTCACGCAGGCCTGGCGAAGTCGTGGATTCATTGCCTGTTTACTGCTGCCTTTGGCGGGGATTTTTTTTCTTGTTATCTTTTTCCGTCGATTGTTTTACAGGCTAGGTATTTTCGCGTCGTCGACTATGCCTGTGCCCGTGATCGTGGTCGGAAATATTTTTATTGGCGGTACTGGCAAGACGCCTTTGGTGATCTGGTTGGTGTCAGTGTTGCGGGCGCATGGCTACTCGCCGGGCGTGATTTCGCGTGGTTATGGTGCTCAGGCGAGTGCCGTCATCGAGGTGAAGGCAGACATGTCTGCTGCGCAGACTGGTGACGAGCCCTTGCTGATCGCTCGCAAGTGCGAGGTGCCGGTGTTTGTTGGTCGGGACAGAGTGGCGGCCGCGCGTGGCCTACTCGCTGTTTATCCCGGGGTCGATGTGATCATTGCGGATGACGGCTTGCAGCACTATGCGTTGGGCCGCACGATGGAAATTCAATTGTCCGATACAAGAGGGCATGGCAATGGCTGGTTACTGCCGGCCGGGCCATTGCGCGAGCCGGTATCACGTCGTAGTGATTTTTATGTCATCAATGGCGGCGTTTCTGCGGCAAGCGCGAACATCTACAACATGCAGCTCACCGGTGCCCACGCCGTACAGATGGTCGACCGCCAGCAACGCCTCGACTTGTCTTCGCTGCAGAACAAGCGCGTGGCGGCAGTGGCGGGCATTGGTCATCCGGAACGTTTTTTCGAGATGCTGCGGTCACAGGGTGTGGTACTGGAATCAGCGCTGGGGCTGCCGGATCATTTTGATTTTTCCACTAATCCGTTTGCTGGAATAAAGGCCGATATCATTCTGATCACCGAAAAGGATGCAGTAAAATGCAATCGCATCACCGGTATCGCGCAAGACGCACGATTATGGATCGTACCGGTTGAGGCAAAGATCGCCGAACCACTGGCTCAAGATATTTTGGAGAACTTGCGTGGATAACCGACTGCTCGACGTACTCGTGTGCCCGCTTTGCAAAGGGCCGTTGCAACATGACAAGGCAGCAAAAGAACTCATTTGCAATGGGGATCGTCTTGCTTATCCGATTCGCGATGGCATTCCCATCATGTGGGCCGATGATGCGCGCGACATGAATGCAGCCGTTAATTCAGCAGTTGATGCGGGTACGCCTTCAGCCTAGTCCTCATCACAATCCTTTCAACGATCAGTTTTCTTTCTGGGTAAACCCTCGCATGGCCTTTACCGTGATCATCCCGGCTCGCATGGCGTCGACGCGTTTGCCAGATAAGCCCCTCGCAGATATTGCTGGCAAGCCCATGGTGGTACGCGTTGCTGAGCGCGCTGCACAATCG
>CANKWG010000136.1 GCA_947487325.1 Oxalobacteraceae bacterium
GTGATGGAGCCGCCGCTGATTAAGGTGCCGTTTGCTTCAAGATCGCCTTCTTTGATGCGGGCATAGACTTTGGGTACCAAGACGCGTGTGGTGCTGCCGTCGGGTAGGGTTACGTCTTGCTCAACTAGCCAGACAATGTCGCTGGTCAGTAGCGCTACCTGCTCAGCTGATAGGGCGATGCCGGGACGCAGTTGAAGATCCTTGGCCACGGTGGTGGCGTTGTTCATTAACGCCAAGAATTGAATTTCATCATCGGTGTAGCCGGGCAGGAAGCGCCGGCCGGTGAGCTGAGCCACCTGATCGCGGATTAAGCTTTGCTCGTAGTAGCCATCGCCTAGACGCTTTTGTGTTGTTGCAGGATCTACGGCTAATTGGTCCAGCAGATAGTCGGAGCTCTGCCACTGGCGATAGCTGGCGAAACGGGGATCGGTTTCTATCAGGTAGCCGCCGTTAATTTGCGGGTCTGCGTTGAGTGCAAAGAGAGCGCTGTTGGTGCCGTTCGCACTGCCCGGCAGTGGAGGGATTTGAACGAGCGGACTGTTGAGTGGATTGTTGGATGTCTGGGTTGTGTTGGCCAGATAGCGCTGCCCCGTCGGCAGATCAATCGTGCTGACTTCCGGTGCAGGGTTGTAGGCGAATTGGCCGTGCCACTTGCGGCAGTGGTAACTAAACAGACCGCCACACGTCTCAACGGTGGTGTACTGCGCAGTGCCGTTGTACTGCACGCTGTAGGTGCCCTTGGTTTCTTGATTGTTGAGGGCTGTGTTGTTGAGACGAATGTCGCCACCAACGATGATCTGACTGTCTTGATTGGCCAGTTGTGATGATGCGCTGCCATTGCCATTAAAACTGACGTTGCCACCGACGCGAAACACGGCGGGTTGGCTGCCGACGACCTGACTACGAATGGGGCTGCCTGTCAGGGTGTACCAGGTGTAGTCCTCGAAGGATTCTTGTCGCCCTTCTGCGCTGCAGTTGACAAAGCCACTGGTGCCCAGATTCCTGCACTGGCTGGCGAGGTACATCGAATTGCTTCGGACTGGCTGCACACGCTGCACGCTAAAGTCTGCCTCGGGAATCTGAGCAATCTGGAGGTGGGTGTTACGGTTGGCCAGTGCAATAGCCTGGATGAACACATCGCTCAGCACATCGATGGTGGCTGAGTCATTGTTGATGCGGTTAGTAAAGCCCATGGTGGTGTACCGCGTGTCGCCGGTGGTAGGGTCGATGGTGCTCTGGACCGTCCGACCAACCGAGAGATCGCCACCACTCAAGATGAGCGCGCCATCGCGGTTCTCCATTGTGCCTACACCCACCGTCATTGCAGTGCGGGCCGCAATCACCGGACCGCGGAGAATGTCGTTGATGGTCTCGCCGGCATTGATCAGGGTGTCGGCTTGCAGAACCAGACGGTCACCATATATGCGAACGTCACCGAGGTTCTCAATGCGGGGGCTGTTGATGACGACGGTCTGTCCATCGATCAAGCCACGGGGCGGTGTCGAGTTAGTCGTGCTGGTGGTGCTGTTGCCGTTCGCGGTGCTGCTGGCATTCGTTAACTGCTGCGCCGAGATCGAGAGCGTTTGCTGACTCGCTATCATGCCAGTGTTGGTGAGCGCACTGTTTGTTTCTATCATAACGCTGCGCTGCGCCGTGATGACGCCCGAGTTATCGATGGCGCCTTCGGTCTTTATGACCAACTCTGGCGCCGTGATCTTGCCCTTGTCCTTCACACTCAGGATGCCATTGCTATCCAGTGTTAACAGCTGCGCCGCGAACAGGACACCGTCGTTTCGTACCCCAAGACCGAGTCCACTCCCCATTAAAAAAATTTTGCCCGCATACATGCCGCCCAAGTACGCGACATCCAGCGCAAACACGGGTGCGGTGTTGTCGGTCGTTTGACTGTCTGAGATGTTTCCGGAGAATTTGCGGGGAACCGGAGAAATGATGATCGGCGCAATCTGTGTCGGCTGACCGTTGGCGTCGACTGAGACATCATTGGTACCGGTGACGATGTTTAATCGATTAGCCCAGAGGGCCGCGTTGATTTCTGCGGCGCGGGTAAGAATAGTAAGAGCGTCTACTTGTCGGCCATCCAGACCCAGGCCTTCGATCTGCACGTGACCGCCCTGGATGCGGTAACCATCCGGATTGCCCTGATTCAGTACCGGTGTGCCCGTGGCGAGTGTGACTTGGGGCGTATTGATAAAACCGCAGCCGTTACAGGTGATACCGGCAGGATTGGCGGTGATGACTTGAGCCGGTTGGCCGGCGACCTCGATCCAGCCATTGAGGTGACTGGGATTGCTGCTGTTGACTTCATTCAAGATGACGCGTGCACTGCCCGTGGCCAGCCACGGATTGCCCTGAACCCAGCCACCGAGTTGGGTTGGTGTGTCGGTGCGGCTGTTGTTGAGAATGGCGCCATCTCTAGCCACATCAAATTGGCTGTAGCTGTTGCGCGAGACACCGGCAGCGCTGGGAGTTTGAATGTTGACCAGCGGGACACCGTTGCCGGCTTGCAGAATCGTGGGGCGTTGATCGACAGGTGCGGTGGCGTCGGCTCGGATTTGAGCGGTGGCACTTGTCAGTGCGAGCAGAATAATAAAGAAAAATCGAAGACCGAAGCGCATCGCCAATGACTCCTGATTCAATATGAATCAACAAGGCTGTATTTCAGCCATTGATCGGCCTGCGCTTATTGGGCGCAGGATCGAGCACCATAGACCTGAAGCGAAACGGATGAAAAAAGTTAAGCGCGGTCTTGCTAGTGAACAATCCAGTCACTGCTCGTTATGGATATATCTGAAGGAAGTCACTCGCCATATCGAGCCTCGATAAACGATGCACGACAATGCGAGCGAATATTTACAGCATTGATGTTCGCTGTCGATCTGAAAATTATCGATTGCGTGTTTTAAGAAACACTAGCTCAATGCATTACCGATAAATTCATAAAAGGCCTTCCTCAGTCATGCAAATAAAGAGAAAGATTTTTTGAGGCAAGGATTTGTAGCGATGATTTACGTCGAGGATTTACAGCAACTTCAATAAACAGAGATTCGGAAATCGAATCAAAAGATTTCACAATTTATAAAATGAATAGGCCTTTGATAGAAATTACCAAAGGCCTGACTCAAACAATAAACTATTTTTTAGAGAAAAATTCCATCATGGCGACTGCGCCGATCTTGCGCTCGTCGTTTACTTTTTTCATTGCGGGACGCTCAAGAAGAAACTGCACATAATCCCGTACCGGATAAGCAGCCAGCATGTCTTCACCATAGATGGCCTTAGTGGCATTACTGACCATAGGCAAATGAAACGCTGCAGCGCAATCTGCCATCGTGAATTCGGAACCCGCGATATAGCGATCAAAACGCGCAAAGCGACCAAAGGCTGCCGCATGGCGCTTCAGAACTTTTTGGACACGGGTCTTGGTCTCATCAGACACCTTGCCACCGAAAAAGGCCTCACTAAACAATTCACGCGCCACCAACTCCAAATGCAGCTCGATGAACTGGGTCAGCTCACGCACACGGGCTGCCGCCAGCGGATCAGATGGCACCAAGGGGTTTTGCGGATAGACTGCCTCGACATAATCGAGCATGACCTGGGACTCGCACAAAGTCTGGTCGCCAATCTCAAAAAACGGGACTTTACCCAAAGGCGATTTCTCGTAGAGCGCTGGCGATCGGTCAGACCAGACGAGTTTTTCTTCAAAAGGAACGGCTTTTTCAAGCAAGGCCAGTTTGACCTTGTTGTAGTAATTGCTAGCGGCGAAACCACAAAGAGTAAGCATCGGAAGTCCTAAGAGAATGAGGAAACGAAACAGGCTGGGGTTACAATGGAGAAATAGCCAGTTTATCACCCCCGACCCAACCCAAAACCCGAGCCTGCTTTCATGCCCGCCGAACTGCTTGCTTCACGTCGTGATGCCACGCTGATCCTGACCCTGTCCAACCCTGGCGCCAAAAATGCGCTGCATCCGGACATGTACGCCGCCGGTATCGAGGCCCTGTCCACTGCCGAGCGTGATCCCGACATCCGGGCCGTGGTTCTGACCGGCGCAGGGGACGTCTTTTGTGCCGGGGGCAATCTCAACCGGTTGCTGGAAAACCGCGCCAAACCACCGGCAGTACAAGCAGAATCGATTGATCAGTTACACAACTGGATCGAGGCAATTCGGGACTGCAACAAGCCCGTGATTGCCGCCGTTGAAGGCCCTGCGGCCGGTGCGGGGTTCTCGCTGGCGCTGGCGTGTGATCTGATAGTGGCAGCACAGTCCGCCAAATTCGTCATGGCCTATGTGAAAGTCGGCCTCAGCCCGGATGGTGGTGCCTCCTGGTTCCTGTCGCAGGCACTGCCACGGCAGCTGGCCACCGAAATACTAATCGAAGGTCAGGCCGTCTCCTCAGAACGTTTGCATCATTTCGGGCTGGTGAACCGCGTCGCCGCCGATGGCGAAGCGCTCTCCTCTGCCCTGAACTGGGCGGATGCGCTGGCTGCGCTGTCGCCAAACGCTATCGGCAATATCAAATCGCTATTATGCGAAGCACCGTCGAATACCCTCTCGTCGCATTTACAAGCTGAAAAACAGAGTTTTGTCGAAAGCTTGCACCACCGCGACGGACTCGAAGGCATCACCGCCTTCCTTGAAAAAAGAAAGCCGCACTACCGATGAGCTTCAATCACAGACGCCGCATTTTCTTGATGCGGCATGGCAGCGTTACTTACTTCGACAGCTCGGGTAAACCTTTTTTACCGGAATCCGTGCCACTGAATGAACAAGGTCGAGAACAAGCCACTGCTGCGGGCAAAGTGTTTGCCCAAGCCGGCTTACGTTTCGATCGCGTGATTGTCTCCGGACTACCGCGCACGGTAGAGACCGCCACGCGCGTGTTGGCAGAAACCGCCCAGACAATCGAGTTACAGGAATGGTCAGATCTGGTCGAAATTCGCGGTGGCCGTCTCTCTGAGATACCCGACGCCCAATTGAAGGAAGCCTTCACCGGCGCATTCGAAGGTATCGCACCAGAAGACAAGCGCTTCCTCGGTGGCGAGAGCGTTGGCGAGCTAATGAATCGGGTGCACCCGGCGATTGATCGTTTGCGTGCCGATGCAGACTGGGACACGGTACTGCTCGTACTGCATGGCGGCGTGAATCGCGCCATTCTTTCCTATGCATTGACGGGTCAGCGCATTTTCATGGGTAATCTGGCCCAAACAGCCGGCTGCATCAATGCCATGGACGTCGGCGAACAACACAGTGACTGGGTTGTGCGCGTGATGAATTATTCACCCATGTCATCACTGCAAGCAGAATCACGTGGCACCACAATGGAAGCACTTTTTCATCAATACCGAAAGGCCCGTGGCATCTAATGCAGAACATCACGTGCATTAGCGCAGCCACAAAACACATCCACACAACGGAAACCAGCAGGAGATCGTAGCAATGTATGAAGAATTCATGGGCACCAAGCCCGTTACCGAACGTCTGAAAGTAGACCTCGATGCCCTATCCGCTTACATGCGCGAGCACGTAGAGGGATTTTCAGGTGATTTGCAAATCGAACAATTCAAAGGTGGGCAATCGAATCCCACCTACAAGTTGACCGCAGGCAGTCAGCGCTATGTACTTCGTACAAAACCAGCGCCTGCAGAAAAGCTACTACCCTCAGCGCATGCGATTGATCGTGAATTCCGTGTGATGGATGCGTTATCGAAATCCGGATTCCCCGCCGCGCGTCAGTACGCGCTGTGCGAAGATGAATCCGTGATTGGCCGTGCTTTTTACATCATGGAGTTTATTGAAGGACGCGTGCTTTGGGATCAGTCACTGCCCGGCATGAGCACAGCAGACCGCGCCGCGCACTATGACGAGATGAACCGCGTCATCGCGCAACTGCACAGCACCGATTACAAGGCTGTCGGACTGGAAAGCTACGGCAAGCCCGGTAATTATTTCGGTCGTCAGATCGATCGCTGGACACGGCAATACAAGGCGGCTGAAACAGAATCTATTCCTGCGATGGACCATCTGATCGAATGGCTGCCACAGCATATTCCTACTGGTGAAATCACCACCATCGTGCATGGCGACTACCGTCTGGACAACATGATCTTCCATCCAACCGAGCCACGCATTCTCGCGGTGCTGGACTGGGAGCTATCCACACTCGGTCATCCGCTCGCGGATTTTTCTTATCACTGCATG
>CANKWG010000137.1 GCA_947487325.1 Oxalobacteraceae bacterium
CCGTGGTCGGCGTCTTCAAATTCCCGGAAGGGACACAGCCGTCGCTGAACACCCGAATTAAGATGGGCGAAACCTCGCCCATCTATGCGGTGGTCAGAGCCAAAAATAACTACTATGTCGCGAGCACCATTATCAAAGTGCGGGCCGGTGGTGGCGGTTGCGGTTGATATCAGGAGCCCATCATGAGTGAACCCATGCGCATCAGAGCCGTACAAGTCAAGGATCTCATCGAGGTCAAGCTGATGATTCGTCATCCGATGGAGTCCGGATTGCGTAAAGATGAAAATGGCAAGAAAATCCCGGCCCATTTCATCGAGACGCTCGAAGTCAAGTGCAAAAATAAGCTCGTCTTCGATGCCTATTTGGGTATGGCCATTTCGGAAAATCCTTTCCTACAGTTCAGCTTCAAGGACGGCGCAAAAGGCGACGTGCTGGAAGTGACCTGGAAAGACAATCGCGGTGATACACGCACCGACAAGGCCGCAATCAGCTGAGCTTCATGGTCAGATAAATCGCAAAGCTGAGCAGAGCGATCACAACAGCGCTAGTGACGTACAAGCGAATAATGAATTCCCTCTGGTTCGCTCTGGCCTTCTGCAAGCGCTCGTCGATCGCCTCGGGATCGTTATTGGGAGGCGCTGCCGAGGATTGCACGGCCTTTAATGCCTCCAGCCCTTCCTTAACTTCAGCCGGTGTCTGATCCGCTCCGCGAGAATCTTCCATAGTGACCTCTTGCATTCTCTTTTTAACAAGTCATTGATTACTCATGTCCGCACCTATCTTACACATCATCGCCTACGGCCTACAAAAAAGTCACGGCTAGACTCTGCCCAACCGTGGCAGGGCCCGTGAGATAATTTATATCATTCGTGCATCTGCATCATGATGCCGGGCTTAGGGAGAAAAGACAAAATGAAAGGATTGAGAATTTCATTCCAGCTGGTGGCAGGTATCGGCTTATCTCTTTTTTTTGCCAGCAGTCACGCGCAAGAATCCAGAATCGCGACGCAATCGGTACGTTGCGCAGCGATTTTCTCGGTACTCTCAGAAGCCGCTGCGAACGAACCAAAATATCAAACCCGATTCAAGACTGCGGAAACTATTTTTTCCGAGCTGTTCGTCAAAGAATATCGGGACAAAAAAGACGGCGCGACGCTGGATGAGGCCCATCGTCGGCGCGACCTAGTTCTTAAAGAACTGCGAGACACCTACGCAAATCGACGCGCCTACATCATCGAAGAAACCGTCTTGTGCGGCGCCTGGGGAGAGGGATTTCTCGTTCAGGGTGAGAACTACAGTTATGTCCCTGTCATTCCCAAAGTCATCCCACAAAATGTCAGAGCAGATTACGAAGCCAGAGGCAGCACCGCCTTTGCGGCTTGGGTACTGAAATAGCATAGGGGAAAATTCATGATGAAATATCTGGCGATCCTAGTATTGCTGTGTGCAACTGCGGTAACTACGCTAGCGCAAGCGCAACAGATGTATGACGGTAGCGGAAGACAAATCGGTCGCGTTGACGGCGAGAGATATTACGACGGCTCGGGTCGACAGATAGGCCGTCAAGACGGTATGCAGATTTATGACGGTTCAGGCCGGCAGCTTGGGCGTATCGACGGCGAGCGCGTTTATGATAGCTCGGGGCGGCAAATTGGTCGTATTGATGGCGAACGCCTCTACAGCAGCTCGGGCAGCTCCATGGGACGTATCGATGGTGAGCGTATCTATGATGCCTCTGGGCGGCAGATCGGTCGCACTGATGGGCTGCGCCGCATGCAGATCATTATTTGGTTTTATTTTTTCATGTAGCACCGTCTGACCAACTCAGCTCCCAGCCCGTACGCTGCTCGAAGGCCGCGATATCCTCTGCAGTATCGAGATCAATAATGAAATGTTCGTTGGACGTTTCGTACCGATACACCACTGCTGGATGTTCATCAATATAGCGCCTGAAGTCGGCCTCATCACCACTACGTAGCATGGCCTCCACTACCTCTCCTGAAAACACCACAGGGTTGCCACGCTGTCCCTTTACCATCGGGTAAAGCACCCCCGTACCGATCGGACGTTGTGCGAATGCGCTGATCAGCTCTGCAAGCTCGGGGACACCAAGCAATGGCTGATCCGCCAGTACCACCATCACCACATCTAACCCGGTATCCAAGGCAGCCAAGGAAGCCACACCCAAACGCACCGAGGATTGCTGACCGCGCTGAGGCTCGGCATTTCTGACAAATCGCACCGCTTCATCACTAATGGCCGCTTCGATCTGTTCATGGTGATAGCCAGTGACAACGACAATGTCGTCGAAGGGTATCTCACGCAGGGCCATCAAATGACGGTGCAGCAAGGGTATTCCCTGCAGACGCAGCAGCGATTTAGGTACCGAACCCATGCGCGAACCCTCGCCCGCTGCAAGCAGCACTGCACCGATTTTTAAAGGTTTATCCAGATTCATGGTGTGAGTAATATCTGACTGCATCCATATCATGAGCTAGACTACGCTCGCTTTCGATTTTATATTTTTCATTACCAAAATGTCATTCCCGCTGAAGATCTGCAGCGCGCTTGCCGGCGGCCTTTTGGCAGCTGTCAGCCTTGCATGGGCCGAGCCGGTCGATACGTCAGCCACAAAGGCGGCGGCCGATACGCTTCTGGACGCGCCGGCATCAAATCAAGCCCCGTCTCCTGTTGGGAACAGTGCCGAGATCACTGCATCTCCAGAAACACAGATCGAAACGCTATTGCAGGGTATGAGCATCGTGTCTGAAGCCAGCAAGTATATGGGCATACCTTATCGATGGGGTGGTACATCACCGCAGACTGGTTTTGATTGCAGCGGTTTCGTTCAGTTTATTTTTCGCCATACGCTGAACATCAAGCTGCCCCGTATGCCCGTGGACATGTCACGTCGGGGATCACGCGTCAGCCGGGAAGAACTCACACCCGGCGATCTGGTTTTTTTCAATACGCGTGGCGGCAAGTTCACCCACGTTGGTATTTATGTCAACGATTCTCAATTCATTCATGCACCTATGCCGGGGACTCGTGTGATGGTGAGCCGCATGGACAGTACTTATTATCGACATCGATTCACTTATGCGGTGCGTATACCAACTGAGTAATACGTTATAAATTTTTTTCTTACTTACTTATTGATTTCATGAACTCACATCCACGCACCCGAACACGCCATCTTCGCAACACGCTGCTCACCTCCCTGTTGATGCTAGGTACGGGCTTGATGCCCGCTGTGCAAGCAGAGACTCCGATGGAAGACAATTTGCCAAAATTTGTGAACTGCTCAAGCACACCAATCGATCCCACGGCGAGCGACATACGTTTGGCCGCGACGGGTGATCTCGTGTTCTCGGAAAATCCACAGATTAACCGTAATGCCTTCACAGAATTCATGCCTTTGCTGAGCAAGGCAGATCTGGTCTTAGGCAATCTGGAAGGGCCCATCACGGATGCCAATACGCCACGCAAGCCTTATGTACCCGGCCGTTCCTACTCGTTTCACTATCCTGTCGAAACCGCCCAAGTTCTGAAAAAAGCGAATTTTCATATTTTGTCGATCGCAAACAATCACGCGCAGGACTACGGCCCAACCGGTTTCGCCGATACGCAGCGACATCTGAACGCGGTGGGCATTGAGCATACGGGCCTCAAAGGCAGTTATGTTATTCGGCCCGTCAAAGGCATCAAGATTGGTGTAATCGCGCTCGCGCATTACCCGATGTATAACAACGTTCTGGAAATCGAAGCGACAGCAAAACTGGTTGCCGAAGTTCGCGCCAAGAGCGACTTGGTTATTCTTTTTTATCAGCTCGGTGGCGAAGGTGACGCCTTTGCAATGATCACCAATGACGATGAAGTTTTCCTGGGCGAGCAGCGTGGTAACGCTAGAAAATTTGCTGCTGCGATGATCAAAGCCGGCGCGGGCGCGTTGATCGCTCACGGGCCACATCTGGTACGCGCAGCAGAATGTATCAATGGCGTACCCGTGCTGCATTCGATTGGTAACTTTGTTGGCGCAGGTGGCTTGAGTGCGCAGAATCTGGCGAATGTCTCGGCCTTTCCCGAGATGATATTTGATGCCAGTGGAAAATTCAAATCAGTACGTATCGTACCGGTGACCTTCACGCCAGAACGCCTGCCAAAGATCGACCCTAGCGGTCGCTCGATTCATCTGATTAACTGGCTCAATACCCAAGCGACGAAAACTATACCCGAGTTTCGTGCATTGAATTTCAACGGCTACAAAGACCAGACCGATGTCTTTGAAAAATGGTTTAGATCAACGCGTTTTGGTGCGCAGGCGCCGCGGGACTGATAACCCAGATTGATTTTTTAGACCAAGGTAGTCATACGCGCCCCGACCTTCAGTCGGGCGCCTTCGATTTCAGCGGAAATCACCGCCTCCAAGGTGGAATTTGTCTTACCCATCGCCTGAACGAAACGCTCTGCCCAGTCGAAGTATTCGACCTTGTGCTGGTCTGACCAGGCCTTGGGCGATGTGGGACTGGCGAGCGTGCGCACACTTTCGATGACCTCGGCCAGCTTGATCAGCTTGGCCTTGCGGGATAAATAGGGTGCCGAGCGCATACGCAAGGCCTTGCGTGTCACTGGCGAAAAGCGGGGGTGATCCGTTACCTCGGCGACGACGAAAGCGATCTCACTGCCAAACACGCTCACCAAATCGGCCTCTTTGGTATCCGTGGTCTGAAGAATGTCATGCAATATCGCACTCGCCAGCAAAAACGTATCGGTCTCACCCGCCTCTTCAGACAGAACACGCGCGAGATCTTCAGCATTGGCGACACAAGCCGTACCCACCTCAGCCTGAGACGTGGCGAGCGCTGACTTCCCGGCCCGAAAAGCTTTCGCTTTGTCGATGAGCGGAGAACGGATCGTCATGATTTCCTCTTCGATAACATCGTTAAACTGTGACTGCAGGGCTCTGGGCATGCCCGCCCTAACCACTACTTATCGACAGCAGACGCACTTTCCTAAGGTCAGTTGCATAACACATGCTAACCTGCTGCCCCATGTCCAGTCCCAGCCTTCCCGTCAGCCCCGATCTGATCGACTCGCGTTACGCATTCTGGCGTCTGCTCAATGCGCTGGCCTTGGTAACCCTTGGCAGCGCGGCCATGTATGTCGTGGTCGTTATTCTGCCGGTCGCACAAGCCGAATTCGGTAGCGATCGTGCGGGTGCATCACTGCCCTACACCGCACTGATGATTGCGTTCGGCATAGGCAGCCTGCTCATGGGAAGACTGGCGGATCGCTTCGGTGTTTACCGTGTACTCATCATTGGCGGCCTGGGCAATCTGGCCGGCTTTCTGTGGGCCAGCCAGTCGCCGGGGCTGGTCAGTCTGACGCTCGCCCATGCACTGCTCGGCGTGATGGGTTGCTCCGCCACGTTCGTTCCTCTGCTGGCCGACACTGCGCTATGGTGGAAAAAACGTCGTGGCATCGCAGTGGCTATTTGCGCCAGCGGCAACTATGTCGCAGGTACCGTATGGCCCATCGCCATGCAGTGGGGCATAGACCACGCTGGTTGGCGCACCAGCTACCTCACACTCGGCTGCTTTTGTGGCGTGGGTATTATTCTGCTTGCGCTGCGCATGAAAGCACGACCGCCACTAGTGGACGCGGCTGCAGAAAATCCAATCTCGGCATTTACCTCAGACCGACCGTTTGGACTGAGCCTGACGCAGGCGCAGGTGTTGCTCTGCATCGCGGGTATGGCCTGCTGCGTGGCCATGTCCATGCCGCAGGTACACATCGTTGCCTATTGCAGTGATCTGGGTTTCGGTGCGGCGCGCGGTGCGCAGATGCTGTCGCTGATGCTGGGCTTCGGTATCGCCAGCCGGCTCGTATCCGGACTCATCTGCGATCGTATCGGCGGAATACGGACGTTGCTACTCGGCTCGGCCTTGCAAGGTATCGCGCTGCTCTTGTTCATTCCCTTCGATGGCCTGATGTCACTGTACGTGATTTCAATTATGTTCGGACTGTTTCAAGGCGGGATCGTGCCGTCCTACGCGATC